>JAGXLC010000008.1 GCA_018334875.1 Bacteroidales bacterium
TCTAAAGGACATGATGATTTTTTTATCCCATTGCCTTATAAAAAAATATGAAGCTATAAATGAAAATCGGTTATGGCTTTATTTCCCTACCATATCGTTGCATTCAATTCAGGCTTTCTAAAGGCCCGGCCTCTTGCCCCCGTTCAGGGGGCAGATAGCGATAGAAACGCCGAACCCAGCGGCTTGGGCGCCTCGTAGAGTGTGCGACAGAATGTGAGCCGTATACCAACAAAACAAATATTCCATTAATTATCTTATATTTCTATGGAAATCCGGTTTACCTTATGTTAAAAACCTTAAATTTCTGCAGAAATATGAGATCACTGGCGTCCGAAACGATACATTTCTGCCGACCGACGGCTTACCCTACATTAGAAATCCCAAATTTCTATGGAAAAATGGGTTGCCCTAGATTAGAAATCCCAAATTTCCATAGACAGATGGCTTACCCAACGTTGGAAACCGTATATTTCTGCCGTAAAACAGGCTTCCCGACAAAAGCAAACCCTTATTTCTGCAGACACATGGCTTACCCGACGTCGGGAATATAGCATTCCTGCAGATAAATGGGTTGCCTGACGGCGAAGAACCTGCTTTTCCGTGGAAAGATGCCTTACCCTATGTCCCAAATCATATTTGCCTGCAGAAATAAGGCTTACCTGGTATCACTAAGCTTATTGATCTGCAGTAACCTGGGTTTACCCACGAAACAATCCCTCTGTATCCATAGAAAAAACGATTACTTAACAGCCGGGAAGCAAATATACCGCAGATTACTGCCTTTTTCCGGTAAAAATATCTTCATTTCCCACCGCAGAAAATGAGGATCATCCTGAATGATCTTTAACTGTCAGGTAACAAGACCCATTATTGCCCCATTTAAGATTCCATACAATTGCATCGGCTAAGAACAATTATTTGACCTGGTAATTTTCAAGAGGAGCTATGGTTTGTTTCCAAAAGTTATTAACAATTGATCATTTTGTAAAGAAGCATATTAAAATAATTCGTACTTTTAAATCAAATTTTTTAGCCAAATAAATTTTTAAAAATCAGAAGCCATGCCAATATTTGCAGAACCCACCAATGACGAAGCACGCCTGGGATTTCTCAAGCGCGCTGTAGTAACAGCAGCCTACGACAAAGCGGCCGGTAACTCGCATCTTACAGAACAGACCGAAAATGACGTAACAGAGTTTATTCCGCTTTTTGAAGGGGCGATTAAAAGGATCAACGATTCGCTCAGCAAACGTACCGTAGAGGTTCAGGAAGGCTCGGAAGCTTTGGAGGACATGAAAACCGCTACACGGGATTTCTGGGAGGTAGTAAGAAGAAGGGTTAAACGCCTGGACCAGCCGGCAGGTGTTTTGACCTATTACGAACTGCCTCTTAGTGGTCTTACTCCCCGACCAACCACCATCGAGGAGTGGTTCATATTGGCAGACAAGATCATCGATGGCGATGCCAAAGCAGTGGCAGCAGGTTATCCCGCCATGGAAAACCCGGATGCAGAAGAACTGAAAGCAGCCAGAGATAAGGCCCTGGCTGAAAGACGCGATATTCCCATTGCGGATCGCATATATGATGAGGCCCAGGCAGAACTTGAAGGGCGCCGGCCTCGGGCCATCGAGCTGATCGACGACATCATGGCAGACCTTCGACATTCCCTTAGAAAAATGGACGGGCCCAGCCAGCGGCGCATCATGCGCTCCTATGGTGCAACCTTTAAGTATTATAATGGAGAACCGGAAGACGAGATTCCGGAGACGGATACAGAATAATTGTTCAACAAATGTTTTCTTCAGGCTCATCAAGCCACTTTCCTGATCTGGCCGGGGTAACAGCGCAACCCCGGCCTTTTCTGTTAAAACAAAACCCTGGCAATCAATTAAACAATAAATCATCTATAGCATAAAAGCACTAAGAAATGAGAACATTTTTTGCAGGTGTGATCCTGTTAACCCTCTTCACCGCAGGCTGTGAAAACGGCGGCAATCAAATCCGTCCGTCCGAGGTCGGGTTCATTATGAAAATGAACAACCAAACCGTCATCAACTTTAGCGATATTGACTATTACGACTTCTCCACACACATGATCTATCTAAAGCACGACTTCTCTTACTTTAAGGAAGAGGAGCTCCATGACATGGATGAATTTACGGTATATGCCGATGGAGAAAAGATCTACTCCGGGCATACCTTCCCCGGGTATTATTCCCATATGCCGAAAGGGCCGGTAATACACTGCGATCCCAACTTCTACAGCGATTATATTGTTCCCATCGGGTTCATCAATATCATTGATACACTTGGAAACCCCACTCCCGATCCAAGGGGCGACCAGAGGATAGCCGCTGCGTTAAAACGTTTCAATCAGTACCATGAAGGATTGAAAGGCGAGATCCGTTCGGTAACCTACATGAACCAATATCGGGTTAAGTTCGAATTTACCCTGACCAACGAGGATTCATTCAACTATTATTACCTGGATCCGGATAAGATGGGTGTCAAGCTGTTCCATTACTTCACAAATGGGCTTTATATCAGTGATGAAGCCACCCATGAATCTTACGCTCATAAGATGAAGGTTGAAAGCCCCGAGTCATATAAAACCTGGAAAAAAGAGTGGCTGTCGCTGATCAAAAGCGGGGAAACCAAAACCTTCACCATTACCTACAACCGTTTTGAAGTGGTTCCCACGGGAATGTATACGGCCCGGTTTACCTTTCCGGGATTACATTGGGTAGATAAAGAAGAATTGAAACAGGACCAGGGAAGGATATGGCTGGGAAAAATATCCTTTCAAAAGGAAATCATCGTTCAATAAGGTTCAATAGGTTTGATTCTTTAACTTCTCCGAGATCCACATCCTAAGAACGGCCTGCCGGCTAACGCCCATTTTTTTTGCCTCTCTGTCAACACTACCCAACATCCATTCAGGCAGTTGAAGCCTGATTTTCTTGTTCTTAAGGCCGGGGCGATTGGCTTTCTCCATATCCAAATATTCAGAAAGATCTTCCCCCGCTTCAAATTTTTCGTCAAATTCTTTTGCTGAAATATATTTTCTTTTCATCTTCTCTTGATTTTCGAACTGATATGATTCGTATCATATGATCTCTGTAAGTTATAACGGCAGTCCATATTACATTATTTAGCCTTGCGATCATTAAAGTCCTTTTTTCTTCTACAAATTTTGAAGGAATCTCAATTCGAAATGGATCCTTCCATAAATTCTGGGCCTCCTTAAAGTCAATACCATGCTTCTTTTTATTTCTGGTGCTTTTATATGGATCAAACTGAAAGTTCACGAAGTGCATGTATATTTCAAATTTAAAAACAATTATTCAATTATCGAAGGAAACGGAAATATTTTTAATTATATTTGCGTATTGAAATACTTAAATTACCAAAATACTTTATACGCATGTCCAAAGTGGTTTCATTATCAGAAGCAGCTTCCATCGCTCTTCATGGAATAATATTGGTTGCAAGGGAAAAACAGGGAATAAACGTTGCCAGGATAGCAGAACTTACCAGTACATCCAAGCATCACGTAGCCAAGGTAATGCAGAGGCTGGTAAAATCAGGATATCTTACATCGCATCGCGGCCCTCACGGAGGATTTGAGCTGAAGAAAAAACCCGAAGACATCAATTTCCTCAAAATTTATGAAACCATTGAAGGTACCATCGAGATCAATACCTGCCCGATGAACAAACCCGTATGCCCCTTCGACAAATGCATTATGAACAACATAACCAGCAAAATGTCGGAAGAATTTAAGGAATATCTGAGGAATCAAACGCTGGATGAATATGTTTGAGGGCGACGATTTTCAGTCGAATATAGGATTCTAGAAGGGCTGAAGATGGCAGGTCTTTCAATTGTTTGACAAAAGAGTTTGATTGTTTGAAGGTTTGACAGGAGTTTGGGGAAGAAGGACAGGCAGGTATTGAAAGCTGAACAAGTTTTGTGGTCACCAATGGTCATTCAGTTGTCATTCGTGGTCATTCCGTTGTATTCGCAGAAACACCTAACGTTAAAGTAAAATCGGCAAAACTCCAATATTCCCTACACTTAGCCTTTTACAAAAAAGCTGTTGGTAAACCGCAGTTGGCGTTAGGCAAACAGAGGCTAGCCGGACGATACAGCTACAGGCACTCAGGTAGGGGTTTGGCACCCCGTCTGACCGGTTGTCAGAGACAAATGTCCGGAACAGGTTCAGGCACCAGGCCAGTGAATTCTGGAAATATCCTGATCATGCATGCCGGTCGGACGGGTTGAGGATGGCAATAGAAAAGTGGGCATATGGCAAACTTTTGCTAAATGAAATATTACAGGCAAAGCAAATGATAAACCTAAAAGGGTGGGCCAGCAGAAAAAAATGGTCACTCAGTTATTTGGCAAAAGGGTCCAATTGTTTGAAATAACCGGTCCGACCACATTCGGCAGTCGGACCGGATGACAAACCATCCAGGATATTTCGGATTAAAAGGAAAAGAGAGATCAAAGACTCCTTAGCTATTCATTCCTTATCGCTTTCCCGTCCAGCTTTTTTATCAGATCGTCCACATTCCTTGCTGCCTGTATTTGAAAAGGTATGTTAACGAACAGATAAGCTCCCAGAAGGATCAGCACGGAACTGTTGAAAAACACATCAAGGTTGCCTTGTAAACCCTGACTTACAAAAAACAATACCACTGCCAGGATCACAAGGGGCAAAACAACCCGCAGAAACGGACATACCATCTTCATATTTACGAGGGTTTTGGCCTGGATTTGCTCTTTGACCGTACCCTGAATTTCCAGCGGGGATATGTTCCAATACGGAACAACAGGCCGGATCCTGAAAGCAGTGGGACTAACATTACCCCAATACGTCTTATAAAAACGTTTCCCCCAGTAAATGCCCGTATTATTCTGATCAGTGGATTGATGCATCTTTTGATATATTTCATCCTTATCCAGGGAAGTTTCTATCGATAATTTTCTCAAAGGCCAGAGTAACATAATATTTTTATTGGTTTAACAATTTTAATGAGCCGGTTGTTTGGCAGGATAAAATATTCTTATAATGGGTGCATATTCTGTTTTTCTGGCCCTCCAGCCGCCGGGTACATGCTTTCTACCGACTGCCATTGATATTTAACCCCAATTATTGAGTTCAGTCAAAAAAGGGAGAAAAATTCTTAAACAAAAACCCTACAAAGTTGTTGAACAAGATATTTAACTTAAGTTTGTAAATAAAATTTATCTAAAACATAAAAATAAGGAGGAAAATCTTATGTTATCAGAAAAAATGGAAGAAGCACTGAATAAACAGATCAACGCAGAAATGTATTCTGCATACCTTTATCTTGGTATGTCGGCTTATTTTGAAGATCGCAATCTATCTGGATTTGCCAACTGGATGTATATTCAGGCCCAGGAAGAAATGACCCATGCCATGAAATTCTACCGCTACATCAATGAAAGAGGCGGCAGGGTTCAGCTTGAAACCATCGAAAAACCCCCTAAAGAATGGAAAGATGAGGTGGAAGTAGCTGAAGAGGTTTATGCCCACGAACAGAAGGTGACCGGGATGATTCATGATCTGGTTAATCTTGCCAGGGAAGAAAAAGACCATGGTACCGATAACATGCTGCAATGGTTTGTTTCCGAGCAGGTGGAAGAAGAAGCCAATTCGGATGAACTGCTTCAGCAGCTCAAGATGGTCGGTGGCAAAGGCCAGGGACTGTTGATGCTCGACCGGGAACTGGGCCGGCGTCAATTTGTGGATGAAACACAAGAGGAAGAATAACCTTACTAGTTTGGCCGGAGTTTGATTGTTTGAATGTTGGACTGTTTTTAAAGCCAAAGTTTGTAGGAGAATATAATGATCGGAATCTCAGATGTTTTTATATACTGAGGTTTTGGTCATTTTTATTAAAAAAAGAAAGGATAAAGGAGAAGATCAGGATTGATCTCTGAGACCCTTCAGTTCAAGCTGGTGGGCGTCTGGAAGTAATTTAAAACTTTTTCGGTGATAAGGCGTAATGCCGTATTCCATTAAAGCCTTTCTGTGCCGGGCAGTGGCATAGCCTTTGTTGCTGTGCCATCCGTATTCCGGATATTCGCTGCTTAACCGGATCATGTAATCATCGCGGCAGGTTTTAGCCAATACGGAAGCTGCTGCTATGGACAGGTACTTCCCGTCCCCTTCCACAATGCATTGATAAGGAACATTTTTATACGGATAGAAATATTTCCCATCAACCAGCACATGCTCCGGTAGGGGATTTAACCTTTCCAAAGCCTTATGCATGGCAAGCATGGAAGCTTTGAAAATGTTTATCTTGTCAATTTCTTCATTCTCTATGGAAGCTACGGCATAACCGAGTGCAAATCTTTGAATTTCCTCCCTGAGGGCATACCGATTCCTTGGTGTGAGCTTTTTGGAGTCATTTAACAGTGGAAGCTCCAAATCAGAAGGCAAAACTACAGCGGCGGCAAAGACAGGACCTGCAAGGCAACCCCTGCCTGCTTCATCGCATCCTGCTTCCACAACACCTTTTTTGAAGTATCTCAGTAAAGCCATAACATCAAAAGAGCATTACAAAAACTGGTATGGAAATCATCCATACCAGTTTTATAGTTAAGACACCATTCGGTGTTATTTCATGAGCGCTTTCACCGGATCAAGGCCTACTGTGGTACCTTCCTGAATGGCTTTCAGAACGGCTCCGCCACCTGTGAAGAGATAGTAACTGGGATCATCTACAGCCTTCATGTACACGCCGGGCAGCAGATTTTTCAGTTCCTCGTTGGTATCACCGCCGCCAAACAGCTTCATGGCATCTTTATTTTCATCAATAAGCTTATCCAGGGCAATGGTACCTTCTGCAAAATCAGGTGTCAGGCCCATAACAGCATTGGTGAAAATGGTTTTCGCCTTCTTAAAGGCCTCCTGAACCTTATCTTCCCGGAAAGATTTTTCGGAAACATCCAGAACATAATTCAGCTTGGTTCCGGCTTCCAGTGATCTTACATCATGTTCACGGTATTTGCCTTCAAATTTACCATCCAGTGTATCCGATTCAATGATGTAAGGAAGCTCCAGTATTTTATCCGCATGCTTGGAAGCATAATCAACGAACTCTTTAGCCACCTTGATGTCATCATCCGATACCCCTTCAATTTTGATATCGTACTTGGCACACAGATAGGCATTGTAAATAACTCCGCCAAGAACAAGGTGATCGGCCTTGTCGAGAAGGGAATAAAGGGAATCGGCCTTGGTATCAAATTTGGCACCGGCTACCACTGCTACAAAAGGCTTCTCGGGATTGAAAATCCGCTCAAGGTTCTTAATTTCCTTTTGCATCAAATGACCGGCGTAAGCGGGAAGATGTTTGGCCACACCTACAGTGGAAACATGAGCCTGCCATGAGCCAAAGGCATCATTCACATAAACGTCGGCCAGGCCAGCCAGTTGTTTAGAAAGCTTTTCAGCTTCTTCACCCTTATCCTCTTCGCCCAGGAACCAACGGGTATTGGGCATATAGATGGCATCAATCTTACCTTCCTTCAAATCCTTAATATGATCTTTAATGGAGGAGTCCACATCGGTATAACCCTTCTTAGCCGTTTCAGTAAACTCGGGTACTACAATGTTCAGATAGAGCTTATTCTGTAGATACTCCACAATTGGCCTGACAGAACTATCAGGGCTTATGGATATTTCACCCGTTTTCTTATCTTTGGGTCTTCCCACGTGAGTCATCAATATGGGCCGGCCACCTTTGGCATAAATGCTCATCAAAGTCCCAATCGTGGAATCTATTCTGTAAGGATCCTTAATAATGCCTTTCTTAACTACATTGTGGTCCACTCTGGCCAAAACCACCTTACCGTTAAGATCCGCATCCTGCAATACTTGCAAATTTTTCATTTCACTCATAATACCTCCTTTTTATAATCAACACCACAATACATGATGTGATTCGTTTAAACATAAAATAATACTTATTTGTGAACCAAATATAAGATTCCTGCAAATTTAAAGATAAAAATAGATTTTTGTCTACCGATTGGCTACAAGTTAATCACTTAAAACCTGATTTTGCCCATGGTGCTTATTTTCTTTCGGTTTAAGCCGGCCGCATGAATTTTATCCAATCTTATCTGATATAAAATTCAACCTAATTTGGACAAGCCAAAACCAAACAGGATACTTTGAAGGAATTTAATGTGTTTCCGTTTTGGCTTGTCCAAATTAGCAAGCAAAATTTATGAGGCAAAATTATATAAAGGTCATGATCTTTTTCAATTATTTTTATCTTTGAAAAGGCTATAAAATCACAAACCCTGGCAATAAGGAAAAGAATCCGAAATATATGTTATTCAGAGAGATTATCGGGCAGGACAGGATAAAAGATCAGCTTATCAAAACGGTAAAGGAAAGCCGAATAGCTCATGCTCAACTATTCCTTGGACCGGAAGGTTCGGGTAAGCTTGCTCTGGCACTTGCTTATGCACAATATATCAACTGCGAAAACAAGGGAGAAAAGGATGCTTGCGGAACCTGTGCTTCGTGCAGAAAATATAACAAGCTGGTTCACCCCGATCTCCATTTTATGTTTCCGGTAAAAAAAGCTTCTGAATCCAAACCCGAAACTTCCGATCACTACATAGAAACATGGCGGAATACCCTTCTGGAAAACCCCTATATCAATCCCAGAACATGGTACCAAAAGCTGGATCTGGAAAATAAACAGGGCATCATTCCTGCCAATGAAAGCAACCGGGTCATTAATAAACTTTATTTCAAAAGCTTCGAATCGGAATACAAGATCATGATCATATGGCTCCCGGAACGCATGAACAGGAGTGCTGCCAACAAGCTGCTGAAACTGATCGAGGAACCACCGCCCAAAACACTTTTTCTGATGGTATCGGAAAATTCCGATCTGTTGCTTCCCACCATCCTGTCAAGAACACAAAAAATTCGTGTACCCAGAATTGATGATGAAAGCATGTTCAATGCAATCAGCGATCATTTCGGACTGGAGCCCAAAAAGGCCCAGGAAGTGGTAAGGTTGGCCAATGGCAATTACCTGGAAGCACTGCACTTTATTCATACAAGAGAAGAGGAAAAAGAAAATTTTCAGCGCTTCGTTTCGTTAATGCGTTTATGCTACAGCAAAAAAGTGGTGGATATACTGGACTGGGTGGATCAGAACGCATCAGTGGGAAGAGAAAACCTGAAAATTTTTCTGCAATATGCTTCCAGGATGGTCAGAGAAAATTTTATGTTGAATCTTAAAATGGAAAATCTCGTATACCTCACGGAAGAAGAAAAAACATTTTCAGATAATTTTTCATCATTCATCCATGAGAACAATGCACACAGAATTTATAACCAATTTAACAAAGCGTACCGGGACATTCAGATGAATGCACATACAAAAACCATATTGTTGGATCTTTCTATTCAACTGATGAAATTGTTAAGATTATAATTTTATTACCTTTGCATCAGAATCAAATGAAATGAATAATACATATACAATGTATATACTATATATATTCATGCACATGCATTTAAATCAAGCCATCTATGGACCAAAATATAAACAAAGATATAAACGGGGATCAATCCCTGAAGCAAGATCAAACCACACAATACCAAAATAAATGTCAAAGGGATTTTTGCAAAGCAGAGCACTATACCAAACTATCCGCGTACAATTGGCTGAAGGATCTCCCCAATAACGGGGATCAGTTCCATGTTGTTGAAGTTCGGTTCAAAAATACCCGTAAGGAATATTTCCAAAACATTAACCATATACCGCTCACTGAAGGGGATATTGTTGCATTAGAAGCTTCACCGGGTCATGATATCGGGATTGTTTCGCTTACCGGCGAACTGGTCTGGAGAAAATTGAAACAGGAGGGTATCACACCCGAAGATACCGAATTCAAAAAGATCTACAGAAAGGCTAAGGAAGCCGACATAGAAAAATGGCGCGAAGCTGTTGCCCTGGAACACCAAACGATGATCAAAGCCCGGAAGCTTGCCAAAGAGCTCAAACTGAACATGAAGATCGGCGATGTGGAATATCAGGGTGATAAGACCAAGGCCATTTTCTATTATATTGCAGAAGAAAGAGTGGATTTCAGGGAATTGATCAAAGTACTCGCCGAGGAATTCAAAATACGGATTGAGATGAGGCAGATCGGCACAAGGCAGGAATCCGGAAGAATTGGAGGCATTGGCTCGTGCGGAAGAGAATTGTGCTGTTCCAAATGGATCAGCAATTTCGTTTCAGTAACCACCAATGCAGCAAGATATCAGGAGTTGAGCCTGAATCCTCAGAAATTGGCGGGCCAGTGCGGCAAACTTAAATGCTGTCTCAATTTTGAACTCGATAGCTACATCGATGCCAAGAAAGATTTCCCGGATACTTCTATAGAGTTAAAAACCAAACAAGGGACAGCCTACCACCAAAAAACCGATATTTTCAAAAAAGTACTCTGGTATTCCTTCTACAAGGAATCCTCTGAAAACCTGATTCCGGTTACAGTAGATCGTGTCAAGGAAATCATCGAAATCAATCAGAAGGGTAACTGTGTGGAATCACTTGTTGAAGTAAAAGAATCCAGCACGGAGGGCTACAGTTTTGAGAACGATGTAGGCCAGGACAGTGCCGATCGTTTCAACAATAAGCAAAAGAGCAGCAAAAAGAAAAAAAACCGGCGAAACAAGAAAAAAAGAAAAAGCAAAAGCAATGATAAAAAACAGTAGGATCTTTTTGGGAGCTGTGTTGGCTCTTTTCTTGATACATGGCTGCAATTCCAATGTAATCCACAACGAAACCAAAGACATCCCCGGTTCCGAATGGAACAAAAACCAAATATTAAGCTATGACTTTAAAATAGAGGATACCCTCCAGCCCTATAATGTATATTTGAGTGTTCGCAACACTTCCAAGTACCAGTTCAGGAACCTTTACCTTTTCATCGAAACAACATCGCCCCGGGGAAATACGGTAAGGGACACATTTGAATGTATGCTGGCCGATGATAGAGGAAGATGGTACGGGAAAGGCTGGGGAGATGTTTATGAGAATAAGATCCCCTACAAAGAATATATAAGATTCCCGGCAAAAGGCACCTACGGCATGAAAATAGAGCAGGCCATGAGAAGATCGGACTTAAAGTACATTACTGATATTGGCATTGTGATAGAAGAAGCAAAAATTCCGGACCGTGAGCAAGAATAAGCTGACGCGTTTTGCGGAGATGAAAGCCTTCCCGAATGTGATCGAACCGGAATTCGTGGAAGTATTTAATAAGGATTACCATTTAAAGGGAAAATGGCATCAGGCAGTCTTTAAGAATGACAATCCCATTGTTTTAGAACTTGGATGCGGAAAAGGAGAGTATACGGTTAACCTGGCCCGTCGATATCCCGGCTACAATTTCATCGGGATTGATATCAAGGGAGCCAGAATGTGGAGAGGAGCCAAAACTGCTGTGGAGGAAAATATTCCCAACGCCGTATTTCTCAGAACCAGAATAGATTTTATCACTTCCTTCTTTGAGAAGGATGAAGTTACGGCCATCTGGATAACCTTCCCCGACCCTCAGCCCAAAAAAGCCAGAAAACGCCTGGTCTCCACAAAGTTCTTAACCCGTTATCAGCAGTTTATACGGGACGATGCCACCATTCACCTCAAAACAGACAATTCCAATGTTTACCAGTATACCCTGGCCATTATCCGGGAAAATAAGCTG
The DNA here is from genome assembly GCA_018334875.1 of Bacteroidales bacterium. Classification (NCBI taxonomy): domain Bacteria; kingdom Pseudomonadati; phylum Bacteroidota; class Bacteroidia; order Bacteroidales; species Bacteroidales bacterium. The sequence goes on from JAGXLC010000008.1 coordinate 11,779, forward strand.
AATCTACGGCATGCCGAAAACGACATCCATGCTCTCAATAACAGTGAGCTGGAAGAGGTCAGAAAAATTCAAACCTTCTATGAAAAACAATTCCTGGAAGAAAATAAAAAAATCAAATACATAGCTTTCAAACTGGACAAACACCAAAATTTGAAAGAACCGCAGGATGAATGAAGAATCCTTCTTCCAAAAGGTATATAAAGTAACCAAAATGATCCCTGAGGGCAGGGTAACCACTTATGGAGCCATTGCGAGGTATCTGGGTGCACCCGGCTCGGCAAGGATGGTTGGGTGGGCATTGAATAACAGCCATGCACAGGATGAATTCATTCCTGCCCACAGGGTGGTCAACAGGCAAGGCCTTCTTACCGGGAAACATCACTTTCCCGGACCGGATGTAATGCAACAATTACTGGAAAGTGAAGGGGTTCGCGTAAAAGATGATCAAGTTTATGATTTTCATAACCTTTTCTGGGATCCAAATAAAGAATGATTAATAGAATTTTTTGAATAATTTGGACATGCCAAAACCAAACAGGATGCTTTCAAGGAATTTATGTGTTTCCGTTTTGGCTTCTCCAAATTAGGGATTGTATAATTATCTCCTTATTTTTGTTGTTTATTTAAATCAAATTAATATAATATGTTTTTATGAGTTACTCGAAGAAACAAATTTTAGATATACTTAAAAAGGTGAAACATCCGGAAAAACAGCAGGATATCGTTTCACTGGGCATGGTGGATGACATGGAGATCAAAGAAGACAGCGTAAGTTTCAGCCTGTTATTTAAAAAGCAAAACGACCCAGTTATCTCCTCTCTCAGGAAAGCCTGTGTACAGGCAATAGAAGATGAATTGGGTGAAAAAGTCCAGATACGGGGAAACATATCGGTTAAAACGGAGGAACAAAAACAGGACAAAGAAACAGCATCCGGGGAAGATGAACCCGTGCTTCCCGGGGTAAAAAACATCATTGCCATAGCTTCAGGTAAAGGGGGCGTAGGTAAATCCACCATCGCCTGCAATACTGCTGTGAGCATGGCTAAAACCGGCGCCAGGGTAGGTCTGATCGATGCAGATATCTTTGGCCCTTCCATACCCAAAATGTTCAATGTAGAAGGACAAAGACCTTACGTAAAAAAAGAAGAAGGGATTGATAAAATAACACCTATTGAAAATTATGGGGTTAAGATGCTTTCCATAGGATTTTTTATTAACCCGGAAGATGCATTGGTTTGGAGAGGCCCTATGGCCACGAATGCATTACAACAGATGATCAACCAAGGCGACTGGGGGGAACTTGATTATTTAGTGGTTGACCTGCCCCCGGGAACAAGCGATGTCCATTTAACGCTGGTGCAGGAATTGCCTGTAACCGGAGCCGTAATTGTGAGCACCCCTCAAAAAGTGGCATTGGCCGATGCCATTAAGGGAATACGGATGTTTACACAACAACAGATCAATGTTCCGGTGTTGGGGCTGGTAGAGAATATGTCGTGGTTCACTCCGGCAGAGTTGCCTGATAACAAATACTATATATTCGGAAAAGAAGGATGTAAAAAGCTTGCCGAACAGGAAGGAATACCCCTTCTGGGACAAATACCCATAGTGCAGAGCATCATGGAAGACGGAGAGAAAGGAACACCAACGGCTTTGGATGAAAATTCACAGACCGGTGCGGCGTTTTATGAATTGGGCCAAAACCTGATCAATGAAGTTGAAAAAAGAAATAAAAACCTTGATCCTACCCAAAGGGTGCAGATCAAACACAAATAAACTAAAACTACAGCCATGGAACAGGAAAAAAGAAAGGAAATAGAAAAAAAGATATCCGAAACGATAGATAAAGTAAGACCTTACCTGTTAGCCGACGGGGGTGATATCTCATTGGAGGAAATCACCGACGATCTTACTGTAAAGGTTCATTTAAAGGGAGCTTGCGGTACCTGCCCTTTCAGCCTTTATACCCTTAAAAACGGAGTTGAACAGGCATTGAAAAAGGAGATACCCGAAGTAAAAGAAGTTGTTGCAATCAACAACGAGTAGCCAGAATACGGGCGTATTGACCTAAAAGGACGAAAGGCCCTTTTGCTCATTTTCAGGAAATGAATCATTTTTATATGTACGTGGAATTTTAATTTGGACAAGCCAAAACCAAACAGGATGCTCTCAAGGAATTTAATGTTCTTCCGTTTTGGCTTGTCCAAATTAGGATTTATACTCCATATGGATAATATCAAATCCAAAATTCAGTTAGATTGGTTAAAGAACCATTTAATGTGAAAACACCGATAAAAATACGGGTCATTCCATTATTGCTGCTTTTTCTTTTTCCGTGGCTCTTCTTTCAGTGCAGCCCGGAAAAAAATACGGCTATTACACGCTTTTATCACAACCTCACCTCTTATTACAACATCCTGTTCAATGCCAAAGAAAGCTATGAGGAAGGATTAAACAGGTATAAAGAAGGGCACCAATATGATTTTACAAGAACGCTTCCCTTGTTCATCAACGGCAACGAAACGCTCTCGGAAAACATAAAACCCCAGATGGACCGAACAATAGAAAAATGCTCCAAATTGATCCGCTTACATTCCATCTCTTCAAAGCCCAAATCCCTTGAAGACAAAAGAAACTTAAGCAAAGAAGAAAAAGAATATTACAACAAATCGGAATTTAACAAGTACGTGGACGATGCCTACCTGTTGATGGGAAAAGCTTACTTCTGGGAGATGGAGTACGGCACAGCCGCAAAATTATTACAACATGCAAGTTGGGAATTCAAGAATGAACTTATTCAGCAGGAGTCCAAAATCTGGCTTTCCCGGTGTCATATTGAAATGAACAATTTCAGGGAAGCGGAAAAAGTACTTGCCGGTTTTGAGAAAGAACACACGCTGTCTGACAACTTCGCAACCGAATTTTTTGCTACCTATGCCGACTATCATATCAAACAGGATCAACCTGAAGATGCCATTCCCCATTTGAAAAAAGCAATTGATCATGCCGATAAAAAAGAGAAAAGAGTGAGGTATTCGTTCATACTTGCTCAGCTTTATGAGGAAGCCGAAAAACACAATGAAGCTTTCCGGCAATATGAAGCAGTGATAGACATGAATCCCGATTATAAAATGGAATTCAATGCCAGGTTAAAACGGGCCACGCTCTCGCAGATAACCAGGCGGGGCGGCAATGAAGTAAAAAGAGACCTTGAGAACATGGTGGGAAATAATAAAAATGAAGAATACCTGGATCAGATTTATTATGCTTTGGGTGAAATAGCTGTTGCAGAGAACAACTTCCAACAGGCCCTGGATTATTACAAAAAGTCAATTGCTCACAACACCGATAATGAAAATCAAAAAGGACTTTCCTACCTATCGGTCGCTGATATTTATTTCCAGAATAAGAAATATTCCAATGCTCAGGCATACTATGACAGTGCAGTAACTACCATTGAATCCGACTACCCGGGATACACCGATCTGTTTATGAAAACACAGCATCTGACAAGCCTCGTTGATAATCTGAACACCATTGAAAGGGAGGACAGCCTCCAGAAAGTGGCCAGGATGGAACCCGCTGAAAGGAACCGGCTGATAAGCCAGCTAATTGAAAAACGAAGGAAATCAGAACAACAAAAAACACGCGATCAGCAAAATCAATTAAGTGCTCAAAGAAGACAAAACACCAATCGGAACAGGACCGACGGAGCGTGGTATTTTTACAGTTCTACTGCCATACAAAACGGCCAGTCAGAATTTGAGAACAGGTGGGGCAATCGGGAATTGAAAGACAACTGGCGCATCAGCAGTAAAACCCAGGCTGATTTTGAAGGCTTTTCAGATAGTGAAGAACAAGAGCAGGCTCAAAAAACCAATCAACAGCAATACAGCAAGAGCAACAAACAATATTACGTCAAGAATCTGCCCCTGACGGATTCGGCCATGGAAGCCTCCCACAGCAAAATTCAGGAAGCTTATTTCAGCGTAGGAAATATTTACATGAATGACCTGAACAACCCAGCCAAAGCGATTGAAGCATTTCAGACACTTAATGAGCAGTATCCCGACAATCCCTTTAAACTCACCTGTTATTACAACATGCACAAACTATATAAAAAACAGGACAATACAAGCCAGGCCGAAAGATATAAAGATAAAATCCTGAATGAATATCCTGAAAGCAATCATGCAAAAGTTTTGAACAATCCCGATTATTTCAGGGAACTGGAAAACCGGAAGAATGAGGCAGAAAAGCTATATTCGGAATCTCTGGAGCTATACCGCAACAATCAATACGGAAAAGTGCTCGACAACTGCCGTAAAGCAAAAGAACAATTAGAGGACAGCACTTATCTTGCAAGATTTGATTACCTGGAAGCATTGGTTATAGGCCAGACGAGGGATATTATTTCATTCCGCAACCGGCTGCAATCGCTGGTTGAATCTTATTCAGAAACAGACGTTTCCGGTCAGGCAAAAGATATTTTATCCTATCTCCAAAAAACAGAACTGCAGCAGCTCAACAAGAAATTTGCTCAAAACAAGCCGGGCTCAGATGACGGAGAAAAATCTACGCCTGACACTTCCGGAGAGGATGTATCCACAGCACGGGAAGTGGAAGACAGCCTGTATACCTTTAACAAAGATGGGCCCTATTACTTCGCCATCATCGCAAATCCGGAAAAAATTGACCTTGACCGGCTCAGGTTTGAAGTGATTAATTTTAACCTGGATTATTTCCTTCAAAAAGACTATAACACAGAAATCAGTGAATTCAATGAATTCTACAACATCATTACGGTAAGGAAATTCGAGGACTACAGCACGGCAAAAAAATATTTCGATCTGCTTAGCAAAAGAGAAGAAAGAGTTTTTTCCGAAGTGGATTCCAACGAATACAGATATTTTTTCATTTCAGTAAAAAATTACCTTACTTTACTTGATAAAAAATCAATAATTGAATATATTAACTTCTTTAAAGAAAGAACCATTTAATAATTAGTGGATTGCAAAAAAGATGGGCGCAAACACAAGGATGAAAAGCATTGAGGTACTATGGATTGATGATGAAATTGACTTACTAAAGCCCCAAATCCTGTTTCTGGAAGAAAAGGGTTATACGGTATTCACTGTAAGCAATGCCGATGATGCCATTGAAGCATTAAAAAACAAAACCTATGACATCATCCTTCTGGATGAACAAATGCCAGGCGTGAGCGGTTTGGAGGCACTTGGCAGGATAAAGAACAACGCCCAATCTACCCCTGTCATTATGATCACCAAAAGCGAAGAAGAAGACATTATGGAAGAAGCGATAGGGGCTAAAATTGATGATTACCTGATCAAACCTGTAAATCCGAAACAAATTCTGCTGACCATAAAAAAACATGTGGAGACCAGAAAAATCGTCTCTCAAAAAACCATATCCAAGTATCAATCCAATTTTCAGGAAATTACCCAATTGATCAATCAGGCCGAAACCCCCGACCACTGGAAAACGATCTACGATAAAATCGTTTACTGGGAGCTTGAACTGGAAGGGCAGAGCGAAGGTGAGATGAATGAGGTATTGACAATGCAGAAGACAGAGGCGAACAAAGAATTCTCAAAATTCATTGAAGCCAATTACTTCAACTGGTTTTCGGATAATACCCAAAGTCCGCTATTGTCTCCCAATTTAATGAAATATAAGATATTCCCTTTGCTTGAACAGGGTGAGAAGGTATGTTTAATATTGATTGACAACCTTCGTTATGATCACTGGAAAAAACTGAGTCCGTTTTTCAGGGAGTATTATTCGATAGATAATGAAGAGATGTATTTCAGCATACTACCCACCGCCACTCAGTATTCAAGGAATTCTATTTTTGCCGGTTTAATGCCCCTTGAAATTTCAGAGATGTATCCAAAATTCTGGTTGAATGATGAAGAAGAAGGGGGCAAAAATCTGAAGGAAAAAAGCCTGTTAAAAAACCACATCGATCGACAGGGACTGGATATTAAATTCTATTACGAAAAACTGGGAGCCACTAAAAAAGGAACAAAGCTTTTACAGAATCTCTCCAATCTTGAAAATTATCCCTTAACAGTACTCATTATCAATTATATCGATATGCTTTCCCATGCCCGCACGGAAATAGAGGTAATAAAAGAGCTCGCCAGCAATGAAGCTGCATACCGAACATTAACACAATCCTGGTTCACTCACTCTTCACTTTTTACCTTAATTAAAGAACTGGCTGATAAAAACATCAATCTGATTATCACTACTGATCACGGCAATATTCAGGTACAGAATCCAAGAAAGGTGATTGGAGATAAAAAAACCTCCGTAAACCTCAGATACAAAAATGGTAAAAATCTTTCCTATAATCCTTCGGAGGTGGTTGAAGTCAACGATCCGGAGACCATCCATCTTCCCAAAACCCACCTGTCCACAAAATATATTTTCTGCCGGAATCAGGATTATTTTGTGTATCCCAACAACTACAATTATTATGTCAATTACTACAAGGATACTTTTCAGCACGGTGGTATTTCGATGGAAGAGATGATGATTCCTTTTGTTAATTTGAAACCAAAGCAATAACAGACCGATGCAGACGCTATATATAAAAAATCTGAAAAGTTTACCTGATGTAGCCAGTAAGTTTCTGGATACCAATAAAGAGCATAAAATATTTGCATTCTTCGGTGACCTGGGTTCAGGAAAAACCACTTTTATTAAAGCCATTTGTAACGAACTGAATGTTATCGATATCGTAAGCAGTCCTACATTTTCCCTTATCAATGAATACAGGAGCAAAGAGGGGCACATCATTTACCACATGGATTTTTACAGGATCAATTCCCTGGATGAAGCCCTGAACATTGGAATAGAGGATTACCTGACCACAAATAATTATTGCTTTATTGAATGGCCGGAGAAAATAGAAAGCCTGTTGCCCAATCAAACCACATACATTAAAATCTCAGAGGACGAGGAAAAGGGGAGAATTCTTAATATTTATTAGCTCATTTCATTATGGCAGGAAAGAAAACTCAATGATATCAATATATAACGGACTAATTCTATGAAAATGAATCAACCTTCATATTTTTCGCTTGAAAAGGCAGGCATTTTCCCAAAGGAAGAAATGCTTGAAGTGGGCAGAAAACACAACAAACTGGTCATTGGGATACCCATGGATGACCATAAAATTGAAAAAAGGGTGGCCCTTACTCCTGAAGCGGTTGAAGTGCTTGTCAACCAGGGCCACGAAGTGATCATTGAAAGCGGGGCCGGTGATGCGGCCAATTACCGTGACCACGAATACAGTGAAAATGGAGGATTTATAGTACGTGAAAAAGATCAGGTTTATCAATGCGACATCATTATAAGGATTTCACCCCTCAATGAGGATGAGATAGACCTTTTGAAAGGGGACCAGATCATATTTACCAACATCAATCTTCCCCAACAGGGGGCCGAATATATTCAGAAACTGATGCAAAAGAATGTCATTGCCATTGCTTTTGAATACCTAAGGGAAGAGGATAGCAGTTTCCCGGTCATTAAAGCAATGAGTGAAATAGCCGGAACCACTTCCATTCTGGTAGCATCGGAATATCTCAGCAATTCACGGGAAGGAAAAGGAGTGTTACTGGGAGGGGTCAGCGGAATCACCCCGACCGAAATAGTGATCCTTGGGGCCGGAACAGCAGCGGAATATGCAGCCAAAGCAGCTATAGGCCTGGGAGCCTCGGTGAAAATATTCGATTATTCACTGATTAAATTGCGCCGATTGCAAAAGCATATCGGTACCAGATTGTATACCTCCGTTTTCCATCCCAAGGTGCTTAAGAAAGACATTCAATCGGCAGATGTCATTATCGGAGCCATGTATCAGCACGAAAACTATCCCCAGTATCTTCTCAATGAAGAAATGATCCAACAAATGAAAGACGGCTCCGTAGTCATTGACCTCAGCATCGATCAGGGAGGATGCATAGAAACCTCGGAGATAAGAACCATTGCCAGTCCTTCATTCGTAAAATATGGAGTGATCCATTATTGTGTACCCAACATAGCTTCCCGGGTAAGCAGGACGGCTTCCATTGCCCTGAGCAATGTATTTACGCCAATGTTGTTGGCTATGGGGGAATACGGGGGCTTTATCAATCATCTGAAAGAAAACAGGGGTTTAAGAAATGGCGTATACATCTATAACGGCATCCTTACCAGCAAAAAAATCGGCGACCGGTTCGGGATGTCCTCCAGAGACATAGACCTGCTTATGGCAGCATTTTAACCCCCCAATATTTTCAAATCCAATAATAAAAAATCTTACCGAAGCGTTTCATAGATAGAAGGAAAAGCTATTTATACATAATTAAATAGCGGAATTTTAATCATGTTCAATTCAACCTTTACTTAAAAATTTAAAGATATGGAACGCAAAAAATCACCAAAAGCAGATTTGGAAAGAAAAAAAGGTCTGTTTCTTGAAATAGGGTTTATCGTTACCCTGGGTTTGGTGCTTTTAGCATTCGAATGGACCTCGCGTCCGGAACCTACAAAAGGTTTCCAGCAAGAAACAGATGAGGACATAGTTCAGGAGGATGTACCCATAACGCGTCAGGAACAAGAAAAAGAGCCACCACCGCCACCACCATCATCCACAGAACAACTGAACATCGTGGATGATGATGTGGAAATCGAAGATGAGCTCCGCCTGGAAGAATCGGAAGCAGACGAGGATACCGAAGTGTCCATTGATGCCTTTGCCCAGGAAGAAGAGGAAGAATCAGAGGAAGAAAAGGAGATATTCGTAGTTGTTGAGGACATGCCCGAATTCAAGGATGGCGGCATTAACGCTTTCCGTAAATACGTTCAGGAAAACATCAAATACCCGACAGTGGCAGCGGAAAACGGCATCGAAGGAACAGTCTTCGTTCAATTTGTTGTAGATACCGATGGGGGTATTTCAAATGTAACAGTCACGCGAGGCGTGGATCCCTCTCTTAATGAAGAAGCCATGAGGGTTATCAGAAACGCTCCCAAATGGAAGCCGGGCCAGCAGAGAGGAAAACCGGTAAGGGTGCAGTTTACCATTCCCATTGTATTTAAACTGCAATAGATGGTTTACCTTGCCACTCCAATACAAAATATGAAAAAAATTTGCTTTGTTAAATAAATAGATTTACGTAAATTTATCCCGGAAAAAAAATGTAATGATATGGAACGCAAAAAGTCAAAAAATGCTGATTTAGAAAGTAAAAAAGGCCTTTTCCTCGAAATAGGATTTATTGTTGCCCTGGGTTTGGTGCTTTTAGCATTCGAATGGGCAACCCGGCCGCAAGCCACAGAAGGTTTCCAACAGGAAACAGAAGAGGACATAGTGCAGGAAGATGTACCCATAACGCGTCAACAAGAAAAGAAAGAACCACCACCGCCACCGCCCTCATCCACAGAACAACTGAACATCGTGGATGACGATGTAGAGATCGAAGACGAACTCCGCCTGGAAGAATCGGAAGCGGATGAAGATACCGAAGTTTCAATTAACGCCTTTGCCCAGGAAGAAGAAGAGGAAGAAGAAGAGCAACAGATATTTGTTGTGGTTGAAGACATGCCCGAATTTAAGGGAGGTGGTATCAATGCATTCAGGAAATATGTACAGGAAAACATCAGTTATCCCACAGTCGCAGCAGAAAATGGTATTGAAGGCACTGTTTTTGTCAAATTCGTGGTGGATAAAGATGGTGGTATTTCGAACGTAACGGTAATGAGAGGTGTTGATCCGGCACTAAACGAAGAAGCCATGCGGGTTATCAGGAGTGGTCCCGACTGGGAACCTGGCCAGCAACGTGGTGAAAAAGTAAGGGTTCAGTTTACCATCCCTATCGTATTTAAGCTGCAATAAATTGATTGTGAAATAAGAGGCTGCCAGAAAAAGGACAGCCTCTTTTTTCAATAGGCCTTTAATACATTATGTACTTTACCGGGCAAGTTTTGCCAAAAAAGCAAGAATTTGACAGGTAAGGCACTAATTTTTTCCATGCCAAGCCTGAAAAAAGCGCTTCGCGGAAGAAACTAATGTTGAGATTAAGTTTGAACAACATGTTGGTTCAAGTTGCGCTTTAAGCGCCTAATTATCGCCCAATGATGCATGATTTGAGGACAAAAATCATCTGTTTTTCCTTTACCCGAGCAGGGGAATAATAAATCCATGATGTACTTTTCCGCCCTCGTAGAGGGCCAATAGCGATAGCGATAGCGGACCCCTCACCACACCCGCGCCTCGTAGAGTGCGCGATAGAATGCGGATCGATTAATTTATTATGTTTTGAGTGAGACGAGCTGGTCTCTGATCTGTGAATTATGATACGTATCCGCTGAACATTGGGCATATTGTAGATGCTCTGTTTGTCGAGGGTTCCAATCCGATATCTGGATAGCTCAAAATATCTATCGCGCGCTCTACGAGGCGCCCAACCCGCCGAGGTATGGTATTTCTATCGCTATTTGCCCCTTATCGGGGCAAGAGGCCGGGGCCTTTAAAAAGGCTAAATTAAATGCAACGATATGGTTGGGAAATAAGGCCCTAACCGGAATTCATAATGGATTTTCATATATAGATTGATATTTTTTTATAGGGCAATAGGATATAAAAACATCATGTGCCCTTTAGTTTCTAATTTTTTCCATGCCAAGCATGAAAAAAGCGCTTCGCGGAAGAAACCAATGTTGAGATTAAGTTTGAACAACATGTTGGTTCAAGTTGCGCTTTAAGCGGCTAATTCCCGGCTTTTTTCTGAAGCTCCTTCAGTTTGGCATATTTAATGAAATTTGAAAAAGCAGACATTCTGCAGATGATGTAGCCGTAATATCCGTCGAGAAAACCGAGTTTTATAAAGTAGTTCCTGAAAAACCGGGACGCCGATTTAACAATGATCTTCAAGGTGCTGCTTCTTTTTCCTTTGTCAAATAAAGCTTTTGCACCTTCTTCGGAAAACTTATTGGTCTGATCTACATGTTCCTGTATGCTGTTGAAACAGTAATGCAGTAAATCCCCCTGAAGAAATTTCAGTCTGCTGCCTTCCTCGAGTTCGTAACGATCATGGGGATTAACACCTTTCCATCTGCCTTTACGGGTATCAAACAGCCTCAGCTTCCGGTCGGGATACCATCCCGAATGCCGGATCCATTTACCGCAATAATTGGTCAGCCGGTTAAAATAATATCCATCGTATTTCTGGTCTTGCTTAACCTTGCGTATCGATTCCTTTAATTCATCTGACAAGGCTTCGTCGGCATCAAGAGATAAAATAAAAGGATATGTTGCCTGGACAACGGCAAAATTCTTTTGCTGTATGTGCCCTTCAAAAGCATGTTGAATGAATTTTGCTCCGTATTGCCTGCAAATCTCTTCAGTTCTGTCTGTGGAGAAAGAATCCACTACCACCACTTCATCGGCTAGTTCTCCCACCGATTCAATGCAACGGGCAATGTTTCGCTCTTCATTATATGTGATAATCACAAGTGAGATGGGGGTCATCAGTCCGGTCATTAAATCAACAATTTGTTTATATCAATGGTTCGTGCACATCTGAAATGTCCTTCGGGGCAGGCATGAAACCCATGAAGGCCACAGGGCCGGCAATACAAATCGATATCGGTTTCCACGACATGGGATTGATCGGAGACGGGATAAAAACCAAATTCCGGAACGGTAGAGCAAAAAACAGCCGTTACCGGAGCATTCATAGCCGAGGCCATATGCAGGGGGGCGGAATCATTTACATAATTCATTCGTGCGTTTTCCATCAGTGCGGCCGTTTCCAGAAAGCTCAGCTTTCCAGCAAGGTTAAAGACCCTCTCCCTGCCTGATTCCTGAATGATCTGCATACATAATTCATGGTCTTCCGGTCCCCCGATCATATGAATGTCATATTGAGGATCCAGCTTGCCCAGTAAGCCAATCCACTTCTCTTTCGGAAATTGCTTGGTAAACCAAACCGATGCCGGCGCTATAGTCAGATACGCTCTCTCCTTTAGTGGTTTCACCTTATTATAGTGCTCCCTGGACGGATATAACCGGGGTCTGGTAAATTCAGAACCGGTAATGGGTTCCACCAACTCCAGGTTCCTTTCTATTTCATGCTTTCCGTTTCCTATTTCATGATGAACCTTAAGGTCGTAAGCAAAGGCAAGGGGATTTTTATCAAACCCTGCCTTATGTTGCGATCGGGCAAAAAGAGAAATGACGCCGGTTGTAAAAAAACGCTGAAGGTTGATCACATAATCATAACGAAGCTTCCTGATTTTCCGGATCATCTGAAGCACATGGGCATATTTCCGTGTCTTTTTATCCAGCACATATACCTGTTGGAGATGCGGGTGGTTACTCAGTAACACTTCATTTCCCTTCCTGAGCAGAAAGTCGATTCCGGCACCGGGATAATGTTGCCTGAGTTTTTCGATTAATGGCGTAGCAAGAATAACATCTCCGATGAATGCGGTTTGAATAATCAAAAACTGCTTCATACCAGGTTATGCTTCCACATTAAATTCTCTCAGGGCTTGATTCAACGAAGTTTTATGATCCGTGGAGGCTTTTCTTTCTCCGATAATCAGCGCGCACTGCACCTGGAATTCACCGGCAGGAAACTGTTTGGTATAAGTGCCCGGGATAACCACTGAGCGTGCGGGAACTTTCCCTTTGTACGTAACCGGCTCATCGCCCGACACATCAATAATTTTTGTAGATTGGGTTATGGAAACATTGGCGGCAATAACGGCCTCCTTCTCTATCCTGACGCCCTCCACGATTATGGCACGCGATCCGATGAAACAATGGTCCTCAATGATCACGGGTGCAGCCTGTACAGGTTCAAGCACGCCGCCTATACCTACACCACCGCTTAAGTGGACATTTTCCCCGATTTGAGCGCAACTTCCTACTGTTGCCCAGGTATCCACCATTGTGCCACTTCCCACATGAGCCCCAATATTCACGTAGGAAGGCATCATAATGACATTGGGAGAAAGATAGGAACCGTAACGGGCAATGGCATGCGGAACAACACGAACGCCCATCTTATCGTAACCATGCTTTAAATCAATTTTATCGTGAAACTCAAAAGGACCGCTCTCAATCTTCTTCATCTCCTGAATGGGGAAATACAAAATCACGGCCATCTTCACCCATTGATTGACCCTCCATTCTCCTTCGGAAAACTCAGCAACCCGGATCTTGCCCTGATCCAGCATATCAATTACTTCCCTGATCATCTTCTGGTTGTCCGGAACATTCAATAATTCCCGGTTGTCCCAAATTTCTTGTATTTTATTCTTATATTGTTCCATAATTCAAAGTTTTTAACTTCACAAAAATACAGAAAAAAGTATATTACAAAAACGATTAAAAGAAAGGGAACTGCTGTTAATTTTTGTTAATTGAGGAGTATATCCGTTTGAAAACAATTATATATGCAGTAAATTTATCATTCTAAATTCAAATCGATATCAAAGACCGTTTCTACATAATGATCATTTTGATAATTCTGAGTCAGCTTGCTTATTCTCAGAAAAAGGACAGTACCATCCATTTTTTCGGGAATCTTTATGATGCTGATACTTTCAAACCGATACGCAACGCTCATATCATCAATATAAACAACAACAGGGCTACCATCTCCGATACGCTGGGCAATTTCGATATCAGATTAAACCCGGGTGATTCTCTGAAGATAAGCTCCATTGGATACAGGCAGAAGTTTTATCAATATACCGGAGAATGGAAAAATGATGCTTTCGAAAGCATCCCGTTAAAGGAAAGAATATATGAAATATCAGAGGTAGAGATTACGCCCTGGGGAACTTATGAAGAGTTTAAAGAAAGGTTTTTGAATCTTGACAGGGAAACGCCAAGGGAAAAAATTCATCCCCTGGCATGGGATTTTCTGAAGGAAAGACCGGAAGAAGAAGAGCCTATCGAGCCAGGCATCTCTTCGCCAATAAGCATGATATACAACCTGCTTAGTCAGGAGGGGAAAGAAAGAAGGAAATACCAGGAAATTAAAAAGAAAGAGGACAAGGAGAAAAAAATCAACTCGAAATTCAACAGGGAGATCGTGGGCAATCTTACGGGGCTGGAGGGAGAGAAACTTGACAGGTTTATGGAATTTTGTAATTTTACCGATGAATATATCCTCAACACCAGAGAATATTTTATTCTTGAAAGGGTGAAACGGAAATACAAGCAGTTCATGAAAGTGGATTCACTGAATCAAATTAAACCAAAAAGTAATGAGCCACTCGATCCCATCAATTAAAGATATAGAAAATGCGCATCAACGCATATCTGATCAGGTACGCCATACCCAGGTGCTTACTTCATCTTTAGTCAATGAGCTATGCAGCGCAGAGCTGTATTTCAAATGCGAAAACTTTCAGAAAACCGGTTCCTTCAAATTCAGGGGAGCTTCCAATGCCGTTCTACAGTTAAGTGAGGAAGAGTCAATCCATGGAGTTGGCAGCCATTCCTCGGGTAATCATGCAGCCGCGCTGGCATTGGCTACCAGCCTGAGAGGAATTGATGCCCATATCGTTATGCCTGAAAACTCATCCCCGGTGAAAAGGAAGGCTGTAGAACATTACAATGCCAGGATCACCTATTGTGCACCGGGGCTGGATGCCAGAGAAAAAACTTACCGCAAAATAGAAAAGCAGACGGGTGCCAGGTTCATCCATCCTTCCGGCGATTTTCACGTTATCTGCGGACAAGGTACAGCAGCAAAAGAACTGCTGGAAGAAATTCCCGGTTTGGATGCCATCATAGCACCTGTGGGCGGTGGCGGACTGATAAGTGGTACGGCCATAGCAGCCAAAGCAATGAACAAGAACATACGCGTGTTTGCCGGAGAACCGCAAAAGGCTGACGATGCCTATCGTTCTTTTAAACAGGGCTTCCTCATTCCGGTTGACCGGCCCAACACCATTGCCGATGGTCTCCTGACCTCTCTTAATCCGCTTACGTTTAAAATTATAAGCGAATATCTGGACGATGTCTTCACCACCAGTGAAGAAACCATTGTTAAAGCCATGCGCCTGATATGGGAACGCATGAAAATCATCGCCGAACCCTCTGCTGCTGTTGCTCTTGCCGCAATCCTCGAGCACAGGTTTGTGTTCAAATCCAAAAAGGTTGGGATTATTCTTTCAGGCGGTAATGTAGACCTGAACAATTTGCCTTTCCATAGTAACAGCTAACAATCAATCTTTGATGCTTACCGAGGCTTTAACAGGATAATGATCGGAAAGCGGTTTTCTAATAATATCAAATCCGTTTACTTCAAAGGCATCATCATATAAGATATAATCTATACGATAGGATGGGAATTTTCCTTTGTAGGTAATGCCCAAACCTGTGCCGGCCTCAACAAAAGCATCGTTCAAACCGAAACTGATGGTGTGGTAGGTATAAGATACCGGCGTGTCGTTAAAATCCCCGCAAACAATTACAGGATAAGTCGATCTATTGATGCTCGCGGAAATTTCTTGTGCCTGTTTTGAACGCTTAATAAAAGCATTTTTTAAACGGGATGAAATATCCCGTATCTCTTTTAAACGGCGTCGATCACTGTATTGGCTTTGATTGGAAATGAACTGATAATTGTTGTTTTTAAAACGAATGGATTGAAGATGGTTGTTGTAAACGCGAAATCTTTCCCTGTCAATGAGAATATCGCTAAAAATAGCGGCATTCAAACTTTTTCCAAAATCAATATGCCCCTTCTTTACAATCGGGTATTTACTGAATGTAGCTATTCCGTATTTGTAATTGCTGTCCTGTGATAACCAAAGGATATGGTTATATTTTAAATCGGGCAGATACTTGCTGATGGTATCCAGGTTAAATTTTTTCTTTTCGCTTGTATAAAATTCCTGAAAACAAACAATATCCGGGTTATTTTCCCGGATGAGAGAAAAAAGTTCTTTCTGATCCTCACCAGATTCAGAGTCTCCCAGCAAATTAAACAACCTTACATTATATGAAAGAAAGGTAATTTCTTCCTGGGATTGCAAGGTTTGGATTTTGTCCTTGCCTGAAAAATTCATCTGATAGATAAGAGAAATAGGTTTAATCCCAATCAGCAAAATGATCAGCGAGAGCAAAAAAAACCATTTCTTGCTAATTATCCAGTAAATTCCAAAGAGTACATTGGCAATCACCAGAAAAGGAACAACCAGGCCCAGAAAGGCCATGGGCCAAAAAAGTTCCGGTGATACATAAACAGACACATATGCCAGCAACAAAGCACCACCTAAAATATAGTTCAGGAGTTTAATTATTTTATCTATAAAAACTTTCAAAACCTAAATTTTTAGCGTTTTGGGTAAAATATCATATTTTCAGATAATGACCGGGAAATTGCTCTAACCCGAATTATCCAAGAATAATTCTGACGCTATTGAAAAACCTGGCTTTTTACTTCAATAAATTTCGTAAAAACCCGGTTTTTCTAATGCGGGGTTGCCTGCATCCATCCCGCAAACCATCCCGTATTCAAAAACTTTCCCGCTTAACAGCGGGATTCGTTTTTGAATAATGCAGGCTAATTGGATTGGTCCTTGCCTCCACCGGCTTTGAATAATAGTTCCTTTTCTTCTTTTGTTAAGCTTTCATAACCTTTTTTGGAAATCTTTTCAAGGATTTTATTGATCTTTTGCTGCCTTTTGGCTTTTTCTCTGTTGTATTCAATATCCGTTTTAGGTTTATGCTGTTTGTGGGTTACCTTAAATTTAGGCCGGGGTTTAAAAAGGGCGAAAAGCTCATCCATAAAGTGGTCAAAACCTTTGGTTATAATCTTTCCTTTACGATATTGCCTGATATAAAGATAACCGAATAAAGCTCCGCCAAGGTGTGCAATATGCCCGCCGGAATTAGACGTAGGGATACTCAAAACATCCAGAACTATGGTAAATATGGCAATATATTTCAGTTTAACCGGACCGAGCAGGAGCAGATTGATGGAAAAATCCGGAACATATACGGAAATGGCAATCACTATGGCCATCACTGAAGCTGATGCGCCCAGGGCAAAGGAAAGGGTTACAACATCCTGAAAAGCCGGAAATACATTGAAGGAAAGAATATATAAAGCGGCTCCTGCAAATCCGCCCACCAAATAAACACTCAGCAACTTCTTTTCATTGAGATACATCAGAAAGATGCGCCCAAATACATAAAGCCACAATAGGTTAAAAGCAATATGGAAAAAACCCTCATGAAGGAACATATAAGTCAGCAGGGTCCAGGGTCGGGTCACCAGCGTACCAAGTTCGGCCGGCACTGAAAGCCAATGTACAAGGACTGAGCTGACGCCACTGAACCCGAATAAAAATGCCAGCACCTGAATGACTTTAATACCAAGAAAAACGGCGACATTGATATAAATCAATTTGATCAGGCTGCTCCCGCGTTTAAACGTATCACGAATTTGATCTGCAATACCCATAACTCAATCTTTTTAAAATTTGCTCTTTTGTAAACAATCTCTTACTATGTGTGAATTGATAATCAATAAAACGAGCCTTTTCTGGAATTCCAATATTTAATCAGAATAAAACCAAAAAGCATTCCGCCCACATGGGCAAAATGAGCTACATTGCTCCCTGGCTGGCTGATACCAAGAAACAGTTCAATTACCCCATACCCCATGACAAAATATTTTGCTTTAATGGGAATGGGAGGAAAAAGCAACAACAACTGTGTATTGGGAAAAAGCATACCAAAGGCCAGCAGAATACCAAAAACAGCGCCTGAGGCCCCAACAGTAGGTATATTTATCGAGAGATTCAGCTTAGCCATATTGGGGTCGGTAAAATTTTGATTATTCTGTAAGGCACTAAAACCTCTTGCCATCACTTCATTAATTTGTTCCTGCGGCATTTGAGCCATAAGACTTTGAATCTGGATATGGTTCACCATCAAATGGAGGAAGGCTGCCCCAAGGCCTGTAACAAAGTAATAGATGAAAAACCTTTTAGGTCCCCAAACATTTTCCAATACCCGGCCAAACATCCAAAGCGCAAACATATTGAAAAACAGGTGGGCAAAATTCCCGTGCATGAACATATGGGTGATAATTTGATAAGGCTCAAACTGATCTGAACCCCAATAAAATAAACCCAATGTCCAGTTCAGGTTAATGGCTCCGCTAAATGCATAATAACCAAGCAACATTAAAGCATTAATGATAATAAGGTTCTTAACTACCGGCGGCGTCCCACCAAATGGGCTTTTTCTGTAATTCATTATATCCCGTATTTTTGTTGTAAATTTTAAAAAATTTATTTAAAAAGCTTTTCGATTTCTTCAGTTTTGATAAAAGAGATCACCTTTTGTCCATCTGGCGTATAGTTTGGAGCAGAACAGGCAAATAATCTATCCAGAAGCTCTCTCATTTCCTCTTGTTCGAGAACCCTGCCATATTGAATGGCGGTGGCCCCGGCCAGGCTCAGGGCAATTCTTTCAAGCAAACTTTCCCCGAAATTTTTATTATCTCCATATTGTTCCAGCAAAGATTCCACCACTTCAGCAGGATTGACAATATCCGATTCTGCAGGTATACCCCTTACTTCAACTACATTGGACCCTTTTAATTCCACCTCGATACCAATCTTTTTCACTTCATCTTTTATCTCCTTAAGCAAATTATAATCGGAATTGTTCAATTGCACTGCCTCGGGATACAATTGCTTTTGAATGACACCCGATCTATTTTTTTGGGTTTGAACATAATATTCATATAAGATACGCGTATGGGCCCGGTGCTGATTAATAATCATTAACCCTGACTTAACGGGGGTCAGGATATAACTTCCCTTAAACTGAAAAAACTTTGATGCATCCCGGCTCTCCGGAGGAGCAGACTCTCCCTTCGCCTCACTTCCGGCCCGGGAAGTCATAGTTATGGTTTTTTGCCCTGGAGGTTGCTCAAAATCGTGGTATAATTTTTCCCAGTTCCGAAGGTTCTCCTTATCGTTCCAGTTGTTTTTCTTTTCGGTACGACCCGTGGAAGGAGTTGCGTCTTCAAATGGATTATAGTTCGGGTCCACCTGAACAGAGGGAGGAGATACCTCCCTGTTCTTCATCAGAGGCGGGATGCCTATATTTCCCTGCTGGTCAAAATCAATAGAGGGCACGATATGGTTTTTACCCAACGCTTCTTTCACTGAAGCATGCAATATTTGCCATACGGCCTGCTGATCCTCAAATTTTACTTCGGTTTTGGTAGGATGAATATTCACGTCCAGGGTATCCGGATTCGCTTTCAGATTAATGAAATATGCCGGAAGGACACCCTGGGGAATAATTTTCTCATAGGCATTCATAATGGCCTTATGAAGATAGGGATTCTTCATAAACCGGGAATTCACAAAGAAAAACTGCTCATATCCGCGTTTTTTAGCCTTTTCAGGTCGGCCGATATAACCCATAATGCTCACAATACGGGTGTCGGACCGCACAGGAATGAGGTTATCCCTCATGTTTTCTCCGAAAACATCTACAATTCTTTTACCAAATTTGGCCGGATTCAGCTTATAAAGAATTACATTGTTATGAATCAGGGAGAAAGAAAGATCGGTATGAGACAATGCTACCCTTTTAAACTCCTGAATGATATGATTCAGTTCAGTGGAGTCCTTTTTAAGGAATTTTCTCCTGGCAGGTACATTATAGAACAGATTTCTGACAATAAAATTGCTGCCATCAGGGCATTGAACCGGTTCCTGGTCAACCACCTGAGAACCCTCTATGCGGATCCGGGTTCCGATTTCATCTTCCATTCTCTTTGTTTTAAGCTCAACATGAGCAATGGCCGCCACGGAGGCCA
Organism: Bacteroidales bacterium; assembly: GCA_018334875.1. Lineage (NCBI taxonomy): Bacteria > Pseudomonadati > Bacteroidota > Bacteroidia > Bacteroidales > Bacteroidales bacterium. The sequence goes on from JAGXLC010000008.1 coordinate 31,671, forward strand.
GGGCTTCTCCCCTGAAACCCATGGTTTGAATAGAAAATAAATCTTCGGCGGCATGAATCTTGGAAGTTGAATGACGTTCAAAAGCAAGCCGGGCATCGGTAGGAGACATTCCAGCTCCATTATCTATAACCTGAATGGATGTTTTCCCTGCATCCTTGACTATCACCTTTATTTCAGACGCCCCGGCATCAACGCAGTTTTCCATCAATTCTTTAACTACAGAAGCAGGACGTTGAATAACTTCACCAGCCGCAATCTGATTGGCCACCGAATCGGATAATACCTGTATAAGATCTGCCATTTAACGCTGGTTTCTCAGATCCGCAAAAGCATATAAGTGAGAAATATCAAAAACGCCAGAACAACTAACATAATTGTAGTAGAAGTTCTTTTCCGTTTTTTGTTGACTATCTTAAGATGCCGGCGCATCTCACCCTTAATATGGGGAATATACATATCTTTGCCTCCATCTTCTTCAAGTCCCAGTTCACGGTCTATCCGACGCTTTCTTCTTTCCAGCTCCTCTTTTCTCTCATCATAAAATCGGGGCTGATAATTATATCCTCTGCCTCTCGGCAGATAAAAAAATCTTATGGGCATAACTGAAAACTTTAACGTCAAAGGTATTCAATATTTTTCAAAATTAAATACGCATTTCATCATTTAATTATTGTTCAGGGTATTATTTTAATAAATAAGAGGATATCCAAAAGTCTTTAACCCGAATTATTCACAAATAATTCTGACTTTTATAAATGTTCATCCCCTGGTATCTCTTTATGAGTTATTTTGTAATCCTTTAGGCGCTTAAAGCGCAACTTGAACCAACATGTTGTTCAAATTTGATCTCTACATTGATTCTTCCGAGAAGCGCTTTTTTTCAGGCCTGTCCTGAAAAAACGTAGTACCTTACCGGTCAAATTCTTGCATTTTTTGGCAAAACTTGCCCGGTAAGGTACTGTGGCAAAATTTATGAGGCAATTTTCAAAGATAAAAATAATTAAAAAAGATCATGACCTTTATATAATTTTGCCTCATAAATTTTGCTTGCTAATTTGGACAAGCCAAAACGGAAACACATTAAATTTCTTCAAAGTATCCTGTTTGGTTTTGGCTTGTCCAAATTAGGGTTTAACAATGCAATTGAACCACAAACGCGCTCAAAGGATTTCTCAAAGAACACCAGGGACTATTTGGAAAGCCTCTTATTCCGGCAGAAGATAGTAAAATTACTGATCCGAAACATCAGCTACTTTGTGTTCCATATTAAAAAGCTTGAGCAATCGTTTTTGAATAACAATTGAGATGCGATACATCACGGGTACAATAACCAAAGTAAGGAAAGTTGCAAAAGTAAGGCCAAATATTACGGTCCAGGAGATCGGGCCCCAGAACTTGGCCATATTGCCCCCAAAATATATTTGTGGATCGAACTCACTCAACAGCGTTCCAAAATTCATATTCAACCCGATGGCCAGGGGTAAAAGTCCGAGGATAGTAGTGATCGCTGTAAGCAATACCGGCCGGAGGCGGGTTTTACCACCCTGCACCACACATTCGGTTGCCTCTTCGGAAGGAAGATAAGACCCCTCTTCCAGACCCAATTCCTTTCGCTTTCTCTTTTTCAGCAATTCAATATAATCAACCAGTACAATGGCATTGTTCACAACAATTCCTGCAAGGGAAACAACACCGATACCCGTCATCACCACCACAATATCCATATTAAAAACGCCAATACCCAGAAAGACACCGATTGTGCTGAATATAACGCTGGATATGATGATCAATGGCTTAACCAATGAATTGAACTGAGTAACCAGAATGATCATTATAAGCACTGCGGCAATAATCAGGGCCCGGATCAGAAAATCCGTGGATTCTCTCTGTTCTTCCTGTTCCCCTGTAAACTCATAATTATACCCTTCAGGCATATCATAGTTTTCCAAAATGGTTGCTAACTGGTTGTTGATCTCAGTGGCATTATAGCCCTCCATTACATTTGAATACAAGGTGATCACCCGGTCCATATCTTTTCGTTTAACAGCACCATATGTGGTACTGTATTCTACATCAGCCACCGATGAGATGGGTATATTCACGACTTCACCATTGTTACGCAGGGTCAGTTTTTGGTTCATCAGGGTGGAGAGATCATACCGCTGCGGTTCCTGCATCCTGAGTTGTATGGGATACTCATCCTCTCCCACCTTAAAATCGGAAATGTCTCTTCCGAAAAGTGAGGTTCTGATCTGATTGGCTATTTGCATGGTAGACAAGCCAAAGCGTCTGGCTTTTTCCCTGTCGATATTGACGAGCACCTCGGGCTTTCCTACATCCAGATCCATTTTCAGTCCCTCAATACCAGGCAGGTTGGCCCGTTCAATCCTTTGCCTTATAGAATCAGTTAACTGGATCAGGCGGTTAAAATCCTGGCCGCTGATCTCAAGATTAATGGCATTACCGGCTGGTGGTCCCATCCGGTTTTTTTCAATGGATATCTGAGCACCCGGATATTCACCAATAAGCCGATCGCTCAAACCTGCCATAATATTAGAGGTATTAACTCCTTGCCTGAACTCATAATCTATAAAAGAAACGGTGGTAAGCCCGATGTTGGATGTACCGCCGGCAGAAATGCCTTCTCCGGCTCCGCTACCTACGGTTGTAAGCACCGATTCAACAATCTTACTATGAGGCTCAAGATATTCGATGATATCTTCTTCCACAATATGCATTACAGAATCCGTGGCCTGAATATCCGTTCCTACAGGAAGTTCGGCCCTTACATTGATATAGTCAGGCTCATTATCAGGAAAGAACAATATGTTGGGCTGACGCAGACCTAAAAATATAAGGACCAAAATCAAGGCAAAGAAGGTACCGGCAAAAAATTTAACCGGATTCTTTTTATGAAGGGCAAATTGCAACAATTTTAAATAAACGTTTTCCAGCCTGGCCAGGAAGACATTCTGAAATAAATACTGAGCCCTGTGAAAAAAAAGCGCATTTAAAAATACAATAAGTACGATGATCATTAAGATATTGGCAATGGAATATACTCCAACCAGGTAAAATAGTCCGGATATAATCGCCATAACGGCAACGATACGGTAATTTTTTCGCTTATCAATTTTACCGTCATTCTTCATCTTCCCGTACTTAATGAAAGTAGCTGCAAGCACGGGTATGATAACCAGGGCTACAAACAGCGAGGAAGTGAGTACGATGATCAAGGTGATGGGCAGATTTTTCATGAATTCCCCTGTTATTCCGCCCCAGAAGGCCAGGGGAAGAAAAGCTGAAAGGGTGGTAACGGTAGAGGTGATGATGGGCAAGGCAATTTCCCCAACGGCCTGTCGTGCACCTTTGTAAGGCTCATACCCGTGGTCATGGACAAACCGGTAGATATTCTCTACAACTACAATGGCATTGTCCACTAAAAGTCCTAGCGCAAGGATCAGGGAAAAGAGCACGATCATGTTGATCCTGCCCTCGAGCAACGTCAATACAATAAATGAAAGGAACATGGACATGGGAATAGCAGTACCCACAAACAAAGCATTTTTGGTGCCAAGAAAATAATAGAGCACCAGTACCACAAAGATAACCCCCAGGATGATCGAATTTTCCAGGTTATTCAACTGATTCCGGATCATATCACTCTGATCGTTGGTAAGGGTGATTTTTAAATCTTCGGGTACCTGATGCTCTTCCCTTGCGCGATCCAAAATATTAAATATCTGATCGGTAGCGGCCAGCAAGTTTTCTCCGCTTTTTTTAATGACCTGTAGACTCACAACGGGATTCTGGTCGAGTCTTGTATAGCTGTCGGGATAAGCATATCCCATACGCACATCAGCTAAATCTTTCAGATAAACCAATTTATCATCGTCGTCTTTAACTATAATATTCCGGAGCTCGGCTACATCTTCAAACTCGCCTATCGTACGTATTGAACGTTTGCTTCTGCTGAATCTGAGTTCTCCTCCGGGCATGGTAACATTTTCATTCTGGATGGCCGTTTGTATATCCCGAAAAGTAAAACCGGTAGCCTCCATCTTATAAGGATCCACATCTACTTTAACCTCCTTCTCATTCACCCCCTGAATGTCTACACTGGAAATCTGGCTGATCTCTTCAATTTCATCCTCGAAGTATTCACCATATTCAT
>JAGXLC010000009.1 GCA_018334875.1 Bacteroidales bacterium
TTAAAATGAATAAATTCGTTAATTTTACGGTTGAATTAATGAGCGCATCTTGATATGAAAGTTTTCAACAAAATACTTAAATTCCTCAGTGAAAACAACACACTTATTGACCGCAAAGAATTTAACCGGGGACTTTTCATCAACCTTTTATCCGTGTTTACCCTGATATTTACAGGTCTCATTGCAATTAATGAGTTAACGGAATCCGGTAACATATTCATGAGGATCCTTCCACTTTTGGCTGTTATTTTATTGATTGTCAATCTAATTTTACATAATTACAAAAAAGGAGGAAAATCAGTTTTAACAGGGAGTTTTCTTTTAATAATCATTTCGATATATTCCTTAACTGCTCTTTTTACAGGGAAAATTCAGGAAGGAAATATATTCTGGCTCACCACCTACCCCATTGTAGCCCTCTTATCCACTAATAATAAAGCCAATCTGTTTTCATTCCTATTCCTTTTCATTATACTTATTGCCCCCGCTGTGTTGCCTTTTTCCGTATTTAGCCAACAATGGATTGTGGCAACAGAAGCAATTGCCTTTTCAACGGTTTACATAGCGAATTTTTCTGTTATTTATTTGGTCCTCAAAGGTATTCATGATACAGCCAGACAAAAAGACCGCAAAATTTACCGGTTACATGACGAACTTAAAGACAAAGAGGAATTTATTTCCAGGATATCTCATCAAATCCGCACCCCCCTAAACAATATTGTAGTGGTTTCCAATATGCTCGATCCTTCTGATTTAAACGATAAGACAAAAGATTACTTCGATACCATTCTGGCCTCCACCAATAACCTGGTTGACGTAGTGAACAGCTTCTCAGACATCACCAACGTGGATGTCCAGGAACGAAAAAAATACGAGATACAATTTGACCTCAACAACACCCTGCAAAACACCAAAAACCTCTTCGTTGACAGGGAATCGAACAGCCGGGGGCATCCCATTCATATCCATTCCAGTATTGATTATCCACTAATAGGTGATCCGGTTAAGATAAAGCAGATCTTTCTGAATTTAATGGAACAAATAATAAAACATTCAAAGACCAAACAAATTGAAATCAACGTATCCGACCAGGAAACAGGCACAGATGATTCCCCGGTAGAAGTTATATTTGAGCTCTCCACCATGGATATTCAGCAGCTTGACAAAGAGTTAAGGGACAAATCGCAGGCTGTTAAAACCAAAAAGTTAATAGACAAACTGGAGTTACATATTGCACAACGTACCATTGAATCATTGGGAGGACAGCTTCAAATACAGACCCTTCCGGAAAAGTACAATTTCCGGTTTACACTCCAGTTTAAAAAGGCAGAGGACAAAACGATAAAGCAAGAAGACACAGGGATCCCGAGACGGGAAAAGGAGAAAATCGAACTCAGCGATGCCAATGTGCTTTTGGTAGAGGATAACCTGATCAATCAAAAAATTGTAGTGCTGAGCCTTAAAAAATATGTAAACAATGTGGATGTGGCCAATAATGGAAAAGAAGCGCTGGATAAATTTGGTTCGGTGAAATACGACATCATATTAATGGATATCCAAATGCCCGTTATGAATGGAATTGTCTCCACAAAAAAGATCAGGAATATAGAAAAAAGCACGAATACACACACGCCTATCATTGCCATAACGGCCAATGCCTTACTGGGAGATAAGGAGGAGTGCCTGGAAGCAGGAACCGACGATTATATCAGCAAACCTTTTCAAATAGAAACATTACTGGAGAAAATGAGGAATCTCTTATAAGACTCCCTGAATATAACAGAACCTGCTTTTACTGCCTTGTGTTTTCATCACCAATGGTTTGCGGATTGAAGCCCAATATCAATATATCGTCTACCTGTTCCTGATCCCCCATCCAATCTTCAATGCTCTTCCTAAGATAATATTGCTGCTGCTCCACAGGTAATTTATGGATGTTCAGCAATAAGTGGCGAAATCTCCGGTACTTATATTTTTTGCCCTCCGGGCCGCCAAATTGATCGGCATAACCATCGGTGAACAAATAGACCATATCGTACTTTTCAAGATCAAAGGTTTGTTGGGTTATTTCATGAACATCCGTCAGGTCATCATGGGAACCTACTGAAAAACGGCCTCCTTTTATCTCTTCTATTTTATTTTCCCGCAGCAGGTACAAAGGCCGAAACGCACCTGCAAATGTCAATTCCCGCTTCTTCTTATCAATGACACAAAGGGCAATATCCATCCCATCATGCAGGGATTGTCTATTTTTCGCATCTTTTGACAAAGTAGATGAAATGCCTTTATTCATTTCATAAAGAATATATTCTGGCTCGGTAATACCCCGATCATTAATTATATTATCGAATAGTTCAACACCAATGATTGACATGAAAGCACCCGGTACGCCGTGCCCGGTACAGTCAACCACAGCCAGAAAAAGCTTGTCATTTTTCTCATTGATCCAGTAAAAATCACCGCTGACAATATCTTTAGGCTTATAAAGTATAAAGGAATTTTTGATCTGACTTTCCAGGGTATCATCAGTTGGTAAAAGGGCTTCCTGTATGCGCTTTGCATATAAAAGACTATCTGTAATATTCCTGTTTTTTAAACTCAACTCTTCTTTTTGCCGCGCCACTTGTTGCGCAATTCTTTCCTGTTCTTTTAACTGCAGATTGGTCTTTCTTAACCTGAGGGTTCTCCAATGGATGACCGATAAAACCAGAGCAATTCCCAATATACCATATAGCAGCAATGCCCAGTCTTCCTGCCATAAAGGAGTTTCCACTCTGATAAAAAGTGAAGTTCCTTCTTCATTCCAAACATTATCTCGGTTTGAACCTTTTACCCTGAAGATATAATCACCCGGAGCCAAATTCGAAAAGGTCGCATACCTTCTTGTTCCGATATTTACCCATTCATCTTCCACTCCTTCGAGTTTATAAGCATATTTGTTTCGGGAAGGCTGCACAAAATCCATCGAAGCGAATTCAATGGTAATGAGACTGTTACTAGGGGTAACTGAAATGGTGTCGGAAACCATGAAATCATGGATTGTTTTCTTCTTATTGGTTATCACTTCTACTGAAGTTATTTCTATATCAGGTATATGCGGATAAAGGTTTATAGAATCGGGATAAAATGAATTTAAACCGGAAATTCCTCCAAAAAACATCTCCCCGTCTCCGGCTTTATAAGCAGCAAGATGATTAAACTCATAGTCCTGGAGTCCATCATAAACATCAAAATTTACAAAGTTTTCACTATGAGGATTAAATTTAGTAATCCCCCTGTTGGAGCTAAACCATAAGTTACCCCTTTCGTCTTCCAGAATGGCATATATTAAGTTATTGGCCATGCCGTCCTGTTCTGTATAAGTTGTAAATTTTCCGGAACGGGGGTCAAAACGATTGAGGCCATCAATGGTGCCAATCCAGATATAACCGGACTCATCTTCATGTAAGCATAAAATTTCATTATTTACCAAACAGTTCGAACATGTAAGCGAGTCCCTGGTGAATTGTTCAAACCCTTTGCCTGTGCCCAGGTATTTATTTAATCCTTTATTTGTAGCCACCCAAAGGGTATCGTGGCTATCTACCATAACGTCGTATACCAGGCTGGAAGTTAAAGACGTGGTATCAGAACCATTCCCGTAAAAACTTTTTAAGTTTTGATTGTCGTAAACGTGAAGTCCGTTTCGGGTACCGAACCAGATTCTCCCCTTCTGATCCTGATCAATAGAATACACCCGGTTTTTATCGAATATTTGCCTGGCACGTGGTGGTTCAAAAGAATAAAATGACTGGTCATTCAAATCATACAGGGATACACCCTGTTCTGTGCCGATCCACAGCCGTTTTCTGCTATCGGCCAACAGGGCATGCACATCATTACCCGGTATATATGGGTGTTTAAGGGTAAACCTTTCCAATTGAAATGACTTTCTGTCCAACCTATACAGTCCATTATTCCAGGTGCCTACCCAAATTCTGTCATATTGATCTTTATAAATAGAAGCAATAAGATTATCAACAAATAATGGCTGATTATCATCCCTGTTTTTATAAAGCCTGAAATCTTTCAGATTCTTCTGTAATTTTACCAATCCCTGTAAAGTGCCTACCCATAATATTTTGGAATTAAAATTACTTATTTTGTTAATTTGGATATCCGTTAATCCTGAAGAAGTATGCAATAAATTACCGGGGTTTTCGAAAGTGCCTTTGTGCGCTTTAAACAAATATAAACCTGCATCGGTTCCCACCCAAAATAAGCCCTCCTCGTCAACGCATATATCATTGATGCTATTTATCCCACGGTTTTTGTTTAGGCTATCCAGATAATACCGCTGGAATTCACCCGTCGTCCTGTTGTATTTGTTAAGTCCTTTATCTGTGCCAATCCACAGGACACCAGAAGTGTCCTCATATATATCCTGAATGGTATTGTTGCTTAATGTTCCTGTGTCGGACTGATAATGGGTAAAACGCTCCAGTGTATCATTAAAATAATTCAATCCATCTTTTGTACCTATCCAAAGTTTACCCGTGTGATCCCTCAAAATGGCAAAATTGTTATCCCCTTCATAGTAGTTTGAATCATCTGCAAAATGCCTGAAACTCTCAAATTCTCCCGTTGCGGTGTGATAACGTGTAAGATAATGCATGGTTTTAATCCAGATGAAACCCTGATCATCCTGGTATAAATTAAATACCTGATTTTCTGGGATACTATTACCACCAGAATCAGCCAGAAAGATTTCAAAGTTTCCATTTTTGGAATTATACCTGTTCAAACCATAATTTGTGGCAATCCATAATTCACCGGACTTGGTTTCGATAATATCATTAATACGATTGTGCGAGAGAGAATTGGTGTCAGAAGAATTGTTTTTAAATTTTTTGAACCCGTATCCATCGAAACGATTGAGTCCATCCTGGGTTCCTATCCACAAAAACCCCCGGTTATCTTTTAGGAGACAGGTAACGCTCGATTGAGAAAGGCCTTCATTGACATTGAAATTATCAGTATGGATAAGCTGAGCATACATTTCACCAATAACGGTAAGCATCAGTAAAATTAACAAATATAATTTCTTTAAGCTTCTACGATAGGAATCATATTTTCGGAACTGTAAAAAAATCACCATTATTCAGTTGCGCTATTATTTGACCCGCAATGTCCCCTGAAACCCGCATGCAGCATACTTCCCAACAAGAGTGATGGCTAATACGCGGGTTCCATGGTTATACGCGCGGTATTTGTAAATTTGGCAGATGAATCAATATGACATTCATACCCTTAATAAACTGTTAAGCCAATGATTTTATAATATTGATGAATTCGTCAATTGAAGCCAAATACCATCCGGTTTTAATCTGTAAATATACATAAATCATGATCATCTTATTCGATTATTCTTACTCTAACCCGAATTATTCTTGAATAATTCTGAATAAAAAATCCGCAGAAAATAAAATTCCTGCGGATGCAAAAAAGGTTTCATACTTCCGCCTCAGTTTACCTGATGTATTTAAAATCCTTACCGGGAAATCTGGCTGAGTCTCCCAGAATCTCCTCAATTCTTAACAACTGGTTGTATTTGGCAATCCGGTCAGACCTGGAAGCTGAACCGGTTTTGATCAATCCCGTGTTCAATGCAACAGCCAAATCTGCAATAAATGTATCTTCGGTTTCACCGGAACGATGGCTTATAACTGAAGTAAAGGAATTAACGGATGCCATCTGAACCGCATTGATGGTCTCGGTAAGGGTACCTATCTGATTCACTTTAATCAGAATGGAATTGGCAACATTTTCTCTGATACCCCTTGCCAGACGGTTGGTATTGGTAACAAACAGGTCATCGCCCACCAACTGAACCTTGTCACCCAATTCGGAATTAAGCTGTTGCCAACCTTCCCAGTCATCCTGATCAAGTCCGTCTTCAATAGAAACAATGGGGTATTTTTCAGCCCATTGCTTCCAGTAATCCACCATATCTTTGGGGCTAAGCTCCTGATTGACTGACTGGAGAAAATATACCCCTTTATCCTGATTATAGAATTCAGAGGCTGCAGGGTCCAGCGCTATAAAAATATCCTCACCGGGTTTATAACCAGCCCTTTCAATGGCTTTCAATACAGTTTCTATGGCCTCTTCATTAGATCTCAGATTGGGGGCAAATCCTCCTTCGTCTCCTACATTAGTAGAATAGCCAGATTCTTTTAACACTTTTTTCAGATTCTGGAATACCTCCGAACCCATTCTGAGCGATTCACTGAAGGATGGAGCATTCACAGGCATAATCATGAACTCCTGTATATCAATATTGTTATCGGCATGTTCCCCGCCATTAAGTATGTTCATCATGGGTATGGGAAGGGTATTGGCATTCACTCCACCAATGTATCTAAACAAGGGCAATCCGTAATCCATAGCGGCAGCTTTTGCAACAGCCAGGGAAACGCCCAGTATGGCATTAGCACCCAAATTGGCCTTATTTTCAGTACCATCTAACTCATTCAACTTGTTATCGATGAAGTTTTGCTCTTCCACGTATTGTCCAATAAGATGGTCTTTGATTTTACTATGGATATTATTCACTGCATTGCTCACACCCTTGCCAACATAGCGATTTTTATCATCATCTCGCAGCTCAACTGCTTCATAAACACCGGTGGAGGCGCCTGAAGGTACAGCCGCAGACCCTACACTACCATAATCGGTAATGACATCAACTTCTACCGTCGGATTCCCTCTTGAATCCAAAATTTCTCTGGCCAGAATATCTACTATTTTGCTCATAGTTAAAATGATTTATTTATTTTGAACATCATGAATTGTCGTTTCAAATTTATTCAATAAAATTTATAATGCCATAATAATCTAAACAATCTAAAAAAAGGGATGACTAACAGCCATCCCTCCCTGATTATACCTAATAAACAAGGCTAAGATTACAAAGCTATTCCTCTTTTTTATCTTCCCCGGAATCACTGTCTTGCTTGTTATCTTCATCATTACGGTTCTCTTCTTCTCCGGGTTCTTGTTGCTGAGCACTGGCCGACTCATCTTTTGACTGCTGCTCCTCCGAAGTTTCTTTACTCGGAGCTTCCTGACTTTGTTCATCTGCTGATTGCTCTTCGGCCGTGCCCTGGGCACTCTGCTGAGTATCCCCGCCACTTTCCTGAGCTGAGGACTCTTCAGCCTTCTGCTGAGATTGTGATTTTTTCTTACCTCCTCTTCTTCTTCGTCGTCTTCGCGAGGTAGTTTGTTTTTCTTCAGTAGAAGTATAGTTTTCATTATAATCTACCAGCTCCAGGAAGCACATCTCGGCATTATCCCCATTTCGGTTGCCCGTTTTCAGTATCCGCGTATATCCTCCGGGACGTTCTCCAACCTTTTCCACTACATCCCTAAAAAGTTCAGATACTGCCACTTTATCATGCAGATAACTGAAAACCATTCGTCTTGAATGGGTGTTATCCTGTTTGGCCTTTGTTATAAGTGGCTCAACATATTTTTTGAGGGCTTTGGCTTTTGCCGTAGTGGTGTTGATTCTCTTATGTAAAATTAAAGAGGATGCCATATTGGCAAGCATCGCCTTTCTATGTGAACTCGTCCGGCTTAAATGATTAATCTTTTTTCCGTGTCTCATTCTTTTACTCTTTGTCTAATTTATACCTAGAAACATCCATGCCAAAATTGAGATTCATCTTATCCAGCAATTCCTCCAGCTCAGCAAGAGATTTTTTGCCAAAATTTCTGAATTTCAGCAGATCATTCTTATTGTACTGAACAAGATCGCCCAAAGTTTCAACTTCAGCAGCTTTAAGACAATTCAAAGCGCGTACCGAAAGATCGAGATCGGTTAATTTGGTTTTGAGCAATTGTCGCATATGAAGCGCTTCTTCATCGAACTCCTCGGTTTCATATTCTCCTTCCGTTTCCAATGTGATCTTTTCATCGGAGAATAGCATCAGATGATAGATCAAAATTTTAGCTGCCTCTTTCAGGGCATCTTTCGGATGAATGGATCCGTCTGTGGTTATATCGAAAAGAAGTTTTTCGTAATCTGTTTTCTGTTCCACCCGATAATTTTCGATGGAATATTTAACATTTTTGATCGGGGTGAATATGGAATCTATGGCGATCGTTCCCATTGGATCATCCTCGGATTTATTCTCCTCGGCCTGAACGTATCCCCTTCCCTGATTCACGTGAACCTCCATCTGAAGCTTCACATCCGGTTCCATTGTGCATATTAAAAGATCGGGATTAAGCACCTTAAAATTAGTAAGAAAATTATTCAGTTCACCTGCACGAAACTCATTCTTGCCTTCCAGGGTAACATTAATCTTCTCATTGCTTACATCACTGGTGGTTTGCTTAAAGCGTACCTGCTTCAGGTTCAATATAATCTCACTAACATCCTCAATCACACCGGTGATGGTTGAAAACTCGTGTTCAACCCCTTCTATTTTAATTTTTGTTATCGCGTATCCTTCTAAAGACGATAGCAAAACCCTTCTTAAAGCGTTGCCCACAGTTATTCCGTATCCGGGCTCCAGGGGACGAAACTCGAATGAACCCTGAGTTTCATCCGATTCGAGCATAACTACCTTATCGGGCTTTTGAAATTCTAATAAAGCCATAAATAAATGATTAATATTATTTTGAATACAATTCTACAATAAGCTGTTCCTTGATTTTTTCAGGAATTTCCTCCCTCTCGGGATTATTGATAAACTTTCCTGCCATTTGCTGTCCATCCCATTCCAACCAGGAATATTTCGATACATTGCTGATTTCAAGGGAATCGTTAATGACCTCCAGTGATTTGGATCTTTCTCTTACAGCTACAATATCTCCGGGTTTAACATTATAAGAGGGGACATTGGTCACTCTGCCATTAACGGTAATATGCCTGTGCGATACAAGCTGCCTGGCTCCTCTTCGTGTAGGAGCCAAACCCAACCTAAAAACTACATTATCAAGCCGGGATTCAAGTAATACCAGGAGATTCTCCCCTGTAATACCTTTTTGCTGAGTAGCTTTTAAAAAGGTATTGTAAAATTGCTTTTCAAGCAAACCGTAAGTATATTTTGCCTTTTGCTTTTCAAGCAATTGCATCCCGTATTCCGAGAGTTTTCTTCGTTTTTTGGTCATTCCATGCTGTCCCGGGGGATAATTCTTCTTCTCAAAATATTTATCCGGTCCAAAAATGGGTGCGCCGACTTTCCTTGCAATTTTTGTTTTTGGTCCTCTATATCTAGCCATATTCAATAATCAATTTTTCTCGTATATAAATTAAACTCTTCTTCTTTTTGGCGGACGACATCCGTTATGCGGAATCGGAGTAATATCTACAATCTCCGACACATTTATACCGGTATTGTTAATGGTTCGGATTGCCGATTCTCTACCGGACCCAGGACCCCTCACATAGACTTTTGCTTTTCTCATGCCCAGGTCATAAGCGATTTTTGCACAATCGGCAGCAGCTACCTGGGCAGCATAAGGAGTGTTCTTCTTGGAGCCTTTGAATCCCATCTTACCGGATGAGGCCCAGGAAATTACCTCTCCGTTAGAGTTGGTCAGGCTAATGATAATGTTATTAAACGAAGCATGGATATGAGCCTCACCAGTCGGCTCAACCGTAACTTTTTTCTTTCTTGTTGCTCTACTTCTTTTCGCCATATTCGATTAATTATTTGACAGTTTTTTTCTTATTTGCAACTGTTTTCTTCTTTCCTTTTCTTGTTCTGGCATTATTACGCGTAGACTGTCCTCTAACTGGCATCCCGGAACGATGTCGTATACCTCTGTAGCAACCAATATCCATCAACCTCTTAATATTCATCTGCACTTCAGAACGCAATCCCCCTTCAACCTTATATTTTTCATTCAAAATGTTCCGCAATGTGGATATTTGGTCGTCGGTCCACTCATTAACCCTAATGTTCTTATCTATTCCAGCTTCCTCCATAATTTTGGAGGCAGTACTTTTTCCTATACCATAAATATAAGTAAGGGCAATAACGCCTCTTTTGTTTTTAGGTAAATCAACTCCTACTATTCTTGCCATATTTTTTCAATTTGAGTGCAAAATTAACAATTTATCCCTGCCGCTGTTTCAACTTGGGATTCTTTTTATTTATTATGTACAAACGTCCTTTTCTTCTTACGATTTTACAATCGCTGCTTCTTTTCTTTAAAGATGCTTTTACTTTCATTTTTTCCGTAATTTTTTATTACCAAAATCATTATTTATATCGGTATGTAATACGACCTCTGGAAAGATCATAGGGCGACATTTCCACTTTAACCTTATCTCCGGGTAAAATCTTTATATAATGCATACGCATCTTCCCGGAGATATGGGCCGTTATGATATGCCCATTTTCCAGTTCTACCCGAAACATAGCATTAGATAACGCTTCCACAATAGTACCATCCTGTTCAATAGAGGGTTGTTTAGCCATATCCTGTAAACACTTAATTTTCTATTATTGATTGATTTTCTATATATTCAAATGTTGATAAAATATCTGCTTCTCCGTTTCTTATCGCAAGAGCCAGTTCATAATGGGCTGAGGGTTGGGAATCCATTGTCCTGATGGTCCAACCGTCGGGATCCTGTTTGATATTTTTTGTTCCCAGATTGATCATGGGTTCTATACAAATTACCAAACCCGGTTTCAGCTTGGTTCCCTTTCCCCTTTTTCCGTAGTTAGGTACTTCAGGTGATTCGTGCATATGAGCACCCAATCCATGACCAACCATTTCTCTTACTACTGAAAAACCTGCTCCTTCTGCATGATTCTGGACTGCAAAACCAATATCACCAACACGATTCCCTGCCACCGCTTTCTCAATTCCTTTAAAAAGCGACGCTTTAGTAGCGATCAGCAGTTGTTTTACATCCTCACGAAGTTCTCCTACAGCGAAAGTATAAGCGGTATCCCCATAAAATCCGTTCTTATAAGTTCCACAATCTATGGAAAGGATATCTCCTTCCTTCAGCTCATAATCCGAGGGAATACCATGAACTACCTCATCATTAACAGAAGTACAGAGCGAATTCGGAAAACCTCCATAACCCAGGAACCCTGGTTCGGCTCCGTGATCCCGTATGTATTCTTCAGCTCTTTTATCAAGGGCTGCAGTAGTTATACCGGGTTGAATCATTTTACCAACTTCAGCCAAGGTCTTGGAAACAAGAAGATTATTATCCCTGATTATTTCAATTTCCTCTTCACTCTTCACTTTCTGCATTCAAAGAACCTTTAGCAATTTATATACTGATACTATATTACCGACGAGCCTCCCGATCTGCCTTTAATCCGGCCTGTTTTCATCAATCCATCATAATGACGCATGAGCAGATGACTTTCAATTTGCTGTAATGTATCCAACACTACACCTACCAGAATTAACAACGAAGTTCCCCCGTAAAATTGTGCCCATTGTTGATTAACACCTGCTATCATTGCAAAAGAAGGTAAAATAGCAATAAAGGCCAGGAAAATTGAACCCGGCAAAGTGATACGTGACATGATTCGGTCCAGAAATTCTACAGTCTTTCTTCCGGGCTTGACGCCGGGGATAAAACCTCCGTTTTTCTTCATGTCCTCTGCCATCTGTGAAGGATTAATTGTAATCGCTGTATAAAAATAGGTAAAAAGGATGACCATTGTGGCAAAGGTAAAATTATACCAGAAGCCTGTAAAATCAGAAAATGCCCGTGCAAATCCGGTAAGGGCATCCGATTCAGTAAACCCTACCAGTGTTACCGGAACAAACATCAATGCCTGAGCGAAAATAATCGGCATAACACCTGCAGAATTCACTTTTAATGGAATATATTGTCTGACACCACCGTATTGTTTGTTCCCAACAATTCTTTTGGCGTATTGTACGGGTATTTTACGAACTCCCTGAACCAGCAAAATTACGCCAACAAATACAAAGAACAGTATAATCATTTCAAGGAGAAAGGCTACAAGACCACCCCCTGCTTCTTCAAGTCTTGATATAAATTCTGCAAACAGGGCATAAGGTAGCCTGGCAATAATACCAATCATAATGATCAGAGAGATTCCATTGCCTATGCCTCTGTCGGTGATTCGTTCACCCAGCCACATAATAAACATGGAACCGGCAGTAAGTATAATAACGGATGAAACCCAAAAGAAGGATCCTTCAAGTACAAAAGCCGATTGATTTAGCTGCACCTGCAAGTTTTTAAGATAGCCCGGCGCTTGAATGATCAAAATACCAACAGTAAGATAACGGGTAAACTGGTTGATTTTTCTTCTTCCGCTTTCTCCTTCTCTTTGAAGCCGCTGAAAGTAGGGGACTGCAATACCCAATAACTGTACAACAATTGAGGCAGAAATATAAGGCATAATGCCCAGTGAAAATATTGATGCGCGGGCAAAAGCCCCTCCTGAGAACATATTTAACAGCCCCAGGACACCCCCGGAAGTTTGTTGCTCCAGGGCATCCAACTGAGCCGGATCTATCCCGGGAAGTACTACAAAACTACCCAAACGATAGATCAGCAGTATTCCCAGAGTAAATAAAATACGTTGTCTGAGATCTTCTATTTTCCAAATGTTCTTTATGGTATCTATTAATCCCCTCATTATAAAATTATAATTTTACTGCTGTTCCTTCAACTGATTCTATTGCTTCCCTGGCTGAATTGGAAAAAGCATGAGCATGCACTTCAAGCTTTTTCGTAAGTTTGCCTTTACCCAGAATTTTTACAAGGTTTCCCTTCTTCACCAAACCATTATTATAGATGGCATCCAAATCGATTTTCTCCAAATTCTTTTCTTCTGCAAGCTTTTCTAAAGCCTCTAAATTAACTGCCTTATACTCTTTCCGATTGATATTCTTAAAACCGAATTTGGGAATTCTCCTGTAAAGAGGCATCTGTCCTCCTTCAAAACCCAATTTTCTACTGTAACCCCTTCTCGACTTCTGTCCTTCTTTACCCCGGGTTGAGCTGCCTCCTTTTCCGGAACCCTGGCCTCTTCCTTTACGTGTTTTGCTTTTTGACGAATTGGGTGCTGGTTTAATGTTACTTAAGTCCATATCTTGGTTTCTCTTTTATTTTAACTCTTCAACTTGTACCAGATGTCCAATCTTCTTAATCATTCCTCTAATCTGGGGCGTATCCTCTTTCTCAACGGTATGGTTCATCCGTTTTATTCCCAAAGCTTCCAGATTTTTTTTCTGGCGTTTTGTACTTCCAATCTTGCTTTTTATTTGCGTAACTTTCAATTTCGCCATGATCTAAGTTTTTTAAAAATCTATCCGTTAAACACCTTTTCAAGCGGCACGTTCCTCTGTTCTGCAATGGTATAGGCGTCTCTCATATCCAACAAGGCATTAATGGTACCTTTTACCTGATTATGAGGATTGCTGGATCCTTTGGATTTAGCCAGTAAGTCGGTAATACCAACACTTTCCAGTACAATTCTCATGGCTCCTCCTGCCTTAACACCCGTACCATGGGCCGCAGGTTTCATAAAAATATGAGCTCCGGAATACTTATATTCAATGGGATGTGGAATGGTACCATTCAATATAGGAACTTTAACCAGGTTCTTTTTGGCTGATTCCACACCCTTTGCAATTGCTGTTGTTACTTCTTTAGCTTTGCCCAAACCGTAACCGACGATTCCATTTTCATCTCCAACTACCACCAATGCGGTGAATCCAAACTGACGGCCACCTTTGGTTACCTTGGTAACTCTTTTGATATTGACCAGACGATCTTTGAGTTCTAAATCACTGGTCTTTACTTTTTTAATATTTGCGTCTTTTGGCATAGGTTTTAAAATTTAAGTCCTTCCTTTCTTGCTCCTTCAGCTAATTTTTTTATACGTCCATGATACTGATAACCACTGCGGTCCAAAACAACGGTATTAATGCCTTTTTCCATTGATTTCTGAGCCAAATACTTTCCTACCAATTCTGCCTGTGAGGATTTATTGAGCCCCTCACTCTGATCAGCCACTTCTTTTTTTCTGGTAGAATAAGAACATAAAGTTTGCCCTTCTTCATCATCTATCAGTTGGGCATAAATATGCTTATTGCTTCGGAAAACTGACATTCTGGGCTTCTCAGCGGTTCCGCTGATTTTTTTCCTGACTCTTCTTTTTATTCTATATCTTCTGTCTTTTTTTGTAAAGGCCATGATTTTAATATTTAATAATTTTAAACATTTCCTGCCTTACCAGCCTTACGCCTGATTCTTTCCCCAACATATTTGATGCCTCTGCCTTTATAAGGTTCCGGGGGTCTGATGGCTCTTATTTTTGAAGCAACCTGACCCAACAGCTCCTTATCATGACTGGACAAGGTTACTTTAGGATTGCTTCTCCTCTGGGTTGTGGCTTCGAGCTGGATTTCTTCCGGTATTTCAAAATGGATGTCATGGGAAAATCCAACACTCATCTCCAGGACCTGCCCTTTGGCTTCAGCACGATATCCCACACCGTCAAATTCGAGTTGTACGGAATAACCCTGAGACACTCCTTCTACCATACCTTGAATAAGGGATCTCGACAATCCGTGTAATGCTTTATGCTTCTTTGAATCACTGGCTCTTGAAAGAGACACCTGATCATCCTTTACCTGTATTGAAATGGAAGGATCAAAAATCCGGGATATCTCCCCTTTAGGTCCTTTGACATGAACCTCATTTTTATCATCAACTGAAACGTTGACTCCCTCTGGTATGTTAATGGGTAAAACACCTATTCGTGACATTGCATTTCCTCCTTTTTAATGTACATAACACAAGACTTCACCGCCTACATTTAACTTTCGGGCTTCTTTATCTGTAATAACTCCCCTTGAAGTAGATAGTATTGCGATTCCCAAGCCATTAAGCACTCGGGGAATATTTCTTATATCCACATAATGTCTTAGCCCTGGCCGGCTCACTCTTTGCAGTTCACGAATTCCAGGTTCCCTGGTCTTAGGATGATATTTCAACGCGATCTTAATAACATCTTGAACCTGTCCTTCTTCAAATTTATAACTCAGAATATATCCCTGATCATGCAATATCTTGGTAATATTCTTCTTCAGGTTTGAGGCTGGAATCTCCACAACTTTATGACCAGCCATCTGGGCATTTCTTATTCTTGTAAGATAATCTGAAATGGTATCTGTCACCATGATCTGTATCCTTCTTTTAATTGATTACCAACTTGCTTTTTTGACACCAGGAATAAGGCCTTTAGAAGCCATTTCTCTGAAAGTAATGCGGCTTAGGCCAAACTGACGCATATACCCTCTCGGTCTGCCGGTTATTTTACACCGGTTGTGTTGCCGCACGGGGCTCGAATTTCTCGGTAAACGGCTTAAGCCTATATAATCTCCTTCAGCTTTAAGCTCTGCCCTTTTCCTGGCATACTTATCAGCCATTTTCTTTCTTTTCTTTTCTCTTGCCTTCATTGATTCTTTTGACATAATCTACTCTTTTTTTAAGTTTCTAAAAGGTAGTCCGAATTCCCGCAGAAGTGCAAATCCTTCTTCATCAGTCGGAGCGGATGTTACAAATACAGCCTCCAGACCGACTATTTTTTGCACTTTATCCAGATTGATCTCCGGGAAAATGATCTGTTCTTCCAATCCAAGAGAATAATTTCCCCGACCGTCAAAATTGCTCTTTACTCCGTTAAAGTCTTTTACACGCGGTAAAGCCACTCTTATCAATCGTTCAAGGAATTCGTACATTCTTTCTTTTCGTAGTGTCACTTTAACACCTATGGGCGTATTTTCCCGAAGTTTAAAGTTAGAGATGGCATTTTTTGAGTACGTTTTAACAGCTTTTTGACCTGCGATGGCTGTCAACTCTTCCTGTGCCGTTTCTATTAATTTTTTATCCATCACGGCCTCACCTACACCGCGGTTCAATACAATCTTCCTGAGTTTGGGAACTTCCATAACCGATTGATAATTGAACTCTTTAATCAGCGCAGGTACAATTTCTTCGTGATATCTTTTCTTTAATGCCGGCTGATAATCCATTATTTAATCTCCTCCCCTGACTTTTTTGAATAACGCACAAGTTTATTATTATCATCCAGTTTTCTTCCTATTCTTGTCGGTTCTCCGGTTGACGGATCAACAAGCATCAGATTTGAAATGTGCACGGGAGCCTCTTTTTTGATAATCCCGCCCTGTGGATTATCGTTGCTGGGTCGTGTATGTTTTGAAACCATATTGACTCCCTCAACCAATGCTCTCTGGCGCTCGGGATAAACTTCCAGCACTCTGCCTTGTTGTCCTTTATATTCTCCGCAATTCACGTAAACCGTGTCACCTTTTTTTATATGTAGTTTCTTTCTTTTTTCCATGATTTCAATGTTTTAGAGAACTTCAGGTGCTAATGACACAATTCTCATATATTTACTCCTCAACTCCCTTGGGATAGGTCCAAATATGCGGGTACCCCTAATTTCTCCCAGATTATCTATCAGTACGCAAGCATTATTGTCGAAACGGATATAAGAACCGTCCACCCTTCTCATTTCTTTCTTAGTTCGGACAATAACAGCCCTACTGACAGTCCCCTTTTTGATTTCGGAAGCAGGCAAAGCACTTCGCACACTAACAACTACGGTATCACCAACAGAGGCATATCTACGGCCGCTGCCCCCAAGTACCCGGATAACCTTCACTATTTTAGCGCCACTATTATCAGCAACACTAAGCTTACTTTCTTGTTGTACCATTTTATCTTATTTAACTCTTTCTAAAATTTCTACCAATCTCCAGCGTTTCCTTTTGCTCAGCGGACGAGTTTCCATTATCTTCACCGTATCTCCTTCACTACACTGATTCTTTTCGTCGTGAGCTATAAATTTGGTTCGCCTGTTGATAAACTTATGATATTTAGGGTGCTTGACTCTACGGTTCACTACAACACTAATGGACTTATCCATTTTGTTGCTGGAAACGATGCCAACTTTCTCTTTCCTTAAACCTCTCTTTTCCATCGTAATGGTTTCTTATTGATTATCGTAATTTATAGAAGCTTCCTTAAGTCGCTTATTTAACTCTGTCTTCATTCTGGCTATATTTTTCCGGGCTTCCTTTATTTTTGCCGGATTATCTAAAGGTGAAACTGCATGATTGAGTTTCAACTGTGTCAGACGTGTTTGCTCGCTATCGACACGCTCTTCTATTTCCTTATCTGTAAATTCACGTATTTCAGAAGGTTTCATCTTCTCTAATTTTGTTTATTCCACATAATCTCTTCTTACAACAAACTTGGTTTTAACGGGAAGCTTTTGAGCTGCAAGGCGCAATGCTTCCTGTGCTACATGTCTGGAAACACCTTCAGCTTCCAGAATCATTCTGCCAGGCTTAACAGGAGCCACAAAACCTTCCGGGTCACCTTTTCCCTTACCCATTCGGACCTCAGCGGGTTTATTGGTAATGGGTTTATCGGGAAAAATCCGTATCCAAATCTGTCCTTCCCTTTTCATATAACGCGTCATCGCCTGCCTGGCCGACTCCAGTTGTTTCTGGGTTATCCAGTCCTGTTCCAGTGCTTTTACCCCAAAAGAACCAAATGCAAGTTGAGTACCCTTTTGGGCTATACCTTTCATCCGGCCTTTCTGCCGCTTCCTATATTTAGTCTTTTTTGGCTGTAACATGGGTTGATTTTCTTTTTATATTATTTTTTCTTTCTTCTTCCTTTGGATTTGGCACCCTTACTTTCACTTGGAATTGCAGGGGTAAGATCAACTTTATCGAATATTTCTCCTTTGAAAATCCATACTTTGATTCCAATCAAACCTGCTTTTGTCAGGGCTTCTCCTAACGCATAATCAATATCGGCTCTGAAAGTATGTAAAGGTGTTCTACCTTCCTTGTAAACTTCTGTGCGAGCCATTTCAGCACCACCCAATCGCCCTGCTATCTGTACTTTTACACCTTCTGCTCCAAGTCGCATGCCGGAAGCAATGGCCATCTTAATTGCCCTTCGGTAAGAAATCATGCCTTCAATCTGCCTGGCAATACCGTCAGCTACCAATCTGGCGTCCAACTCGGGTCGTTTAACCTCAAAAATATTTATCTGTACTTCCTTTTTGGTCAGCTTTTTAAGCTCTTCTTTGAGTTTATCTACTTCTTTACCACCTTTCCCGATAATAATTCCAGGACGAGCAGTATGAATGGTAACGGTGACCAATTTCAATGTCCGCTCGATAACAATCTTGGAAATACTTGCCTTCGTCAGGCGGGTGTGCAAATATTTTCTGATCTTATCGTCTTCGAGCAATTTGTCGCTATAATCTTTGCCGCCGTACCAGTTGGATTCCCAACCTTTAATAATACCAAGCCTGTTACTTATTGGATTTACTTTTTGTCCCATCTATTCCTGATTATTTTGTGTCTCATTAACATTCTGTTTGTTGCTTTCGGTCTCCGTATCTTCAGCAACCTGCTCTACCTGTCTTGCTTCGTTCATATTTTCCAGAAAAAGGGTAATGTGGCTGGATCTTTTCCTGATCAAATGAGCCCTTCCCATTGCTTCCGGACGGATTCGCTTCAATGTTTGTGCTTTATCGACACGAATCTCACTTACTATAAGATAACTTTCTTCTATCCGAACCCCTTCGTTCTTATTTTGCCAGTTTGATATAGCCGACAAAAGCAATTTCTCTAAATAAATAGAGGCGGCTATTGAGTTGAATCGCAAAAAATCCAGGGCCTGATTCACCTCTTTTCCACGAATCTCATCAGCCAAAAGACGTACCTTCCGGGGGGAGGTAGGGCATCCTTTCAAAACTGCAAAATATTGCTTTTTCCTTTGCTCTTTTCTGTTTTCCGCTCGGATACGTTTATTTGAACCCATTATTTAGTTTTTTTACAGATTTATTATTTTCCTTTTTTGGTAGGATGACCTTTAAACTGTCTGGTCGGGGCGAACTCACCCAATTTATGTCCTACCATATTCTCGGTAATATATACTGGAATGAATTTATTTCCGTTATGAACAGCAATTGTATGGCCCACAAAATCGGGGGTAATCATAGATCTTCTTGACCAGGTTTTAATCACCTTCTTTTTTCCTGATTCGTTCATTTCTATGACGCGCTGTTCCAGCTTATACTCTACAAAAGGTCCTTTTTTAAGTGAACGACTCATAGTATATCAGATTATTCGTTTATTTTTTCTTCTTACCTCTTCTTACAACAATATACTGACTTGACTTTTTCTTGGCTTTCCGTGTTTTATATCCTTTGGCGGGAACACCGTTTCTTGACCGGGGTATACCACCTGAAGCACGGCCTTCTCCACCACCCATAGGATGATCTATCGGGTTCATTGCAACCCCTCTTACTCTTGGCCTGTGGCCTTTCCATCTGTTTCTTCCGGCTTTACCCGAAGAAACGATAATGTGATCGGAATTCGACACCGTACCAATGGTTGCCTTACAAGTAGTTAATATCATCCGGGTTTCTCCGGAAGGCAGCTTAATATTGGCGTACTTTCCGTCTCTGGAAGTGAGCTGGGCATAAGTTCCTGCACTTCTGGCAAGTACCCCGCCATTCCCGGGATTTAATTCTATATTGTGTATGATGGTTCCCAAGGGTATATCTGAAAGATATAAACTATTACCTACCTCAGGAGTAGCTGATTTGCCGGAATTGATTGTTTGCCCAACCCTCAGTCCACGGGGTGCCAGTATGTATCGTTTCTCTCCGTCTTCATATACTATAAGTGCTATACGGGCAGTACGGTTGGGGTCATACTCAATGCCCTTCACACGTCCCTGAATGTCTTCTTTATCACGTCGAAAATCTATGAGACGATATCTTTGTTTATGACCTCCTCCGCGGTGGCGCAACGTCATACGTCCTTTGCTGTTCCGGCCACCGGATTTATTTTTGGGTCTTAACAATGATTTTTCAGGAGTGCTTTTTGTAATGGTATCGAAAGCACTTATAATTCT
Source organism: Bacteroidales bacterium (assembly GCA_018334875.1). Lineage (NCBI taxonomy): Bacteria > Pseudomonadati > Bacteroidota > Bacteroidia > Bacteroidales > Bacteroidales bacterium. Next base: position 19,985 of record JAGXLC010000009.1, read on the forward strand.
GTGTCTTTGTCCGGGTGTTACTGGTTTTAATTTTCTTACTGCCATAACTCAAATTTTCCTAAATGTTGCTATAAAAATCGATCGTATCACCTTCAACCAAAGTAACAATGGCTTTTTTGAAACTATTTTCTTTTCCTCTTATAATTCCGGCCCGCGTATAGCGGCTACGCTGTTTTCCGCGGTATCTCATCGTATTCACCGAATCCACGGTAACGCCATACATCTCTTCCACGGCATTTCTGATCTGTATCTTGTTTGCCTTCTTGTCAACGATAAACCCATATTTATTGAAATCATCACCCTGCTCGGTCATTTTTTCCGTAATGAGGGGTTTAATCAGTATGTCATTTGTCCTGGCCATATTTTATGCACTTAAATGTTTTTCCAATGTATCAAGCGAACCTTCAAAGAAAACAATTGCATGAGCATTCATAATTTCATATGTATTCAGCTCATTTACAGGTAATACCTTAACATCCGGTATATTTCGGGATGACAAATATATATTTTTGCTTGGGTTTTCCAGAATGAAAAGGGATTTTCTATCACTAACTCCCAGATTTTCCCTTATTTCGGAAAATTCTTTGGTTTTAGGCTGTTCCATATCAAAACGCTCTACAACAGCAATGGCATTATCCTTTACCTTGTAAGACAGGGCAGAGCGCCTTGCCAGTTTCTTTATTTTTTTATTAAGCTTAAAGCTATAATCTCTGGGCCTGGGGCCAAAAACCCTTCCACCCCCACGGAAAATAGGATTCTTATTATCGCCTGCGCGGGCTGTACCTGTTCCTTTTTGCCGCTTTATTTTTCTTCTGCTAGCGGTTATTTCATTTCTTTCCTTAGCATGATGCGTACCCTGCCGGTTATTGGCCATATACTGTTTGACATCAAGGTATATGGCATGATCATTTGGCTCTATACCAAATATCTGATCGTTTAATTGAATTGTCTTTCCGGTATCTTCGCCTGCTTTATTTAAAACTGGTAACTCCATCATTTTTCAATAATTAAATATGAACCTTTATTTCCTGGTACAGATCCTTTAACCAATAACAAATTCTTGTCTGGCATAACTTTTATCACTCTAAGATTAAGTATTTTAACCTTTTTACCTCCGGTTCGTCCGGCCATTCTCATCCCTTTAAATACTCTTGAGGGATCGGAAGAGCCACCGACTGAACCGGGTGCGCGTACCTGATCAGCCTGGCCGTGGGTCTCATCGCCAACTCCCCTGAAACCATGACGCTTAACTACTCCCTGAAAACCTTTTCCTTTTGATATTCCTGAAATATCCAACCAGGTATCGTTCTGAAAAAGATCGACAGTCACTGAATCACCCAGGCCATAGTTTTCTGCAAAACCGGTAAATTCGGCTATCTGTCGCTTAGGAGCGGTTTTTGCCTTTTTAAAATGGCCAAGTAAAGGCTTTGATGTTCTTTTTTCTTTTTTATCTTCAAAAGCGAGTTGTAAGGCGGAATAACCATCTTTTTCCTCGGTTTTCACCTGAGTAACTACGCAGGGACCCGCCTCAATAACGGTGCAGGGAATACTTTCTCCCTCGGCACCAAAAACTGAAGTCATTCCAACTTTCTTTCCAATTAATCCAGCCATTCCTTGTGACTTTTTAATTTAAACTTTAATTTCAACCTCAACGCCGCTAGGCAATTCCAACTTCATCAGCGAGTCAATGGTTTTGGGTGTAGTACTGTAAATATCCATCAACCGTTTAAATGAACAGAGCTGAAACTGTTCTCTAGCCTTTTTATTGACAAATGGCGAACGATTAACAGTAAAAATCCTTTTTTGGGTTGGAAGCGGAATGGGTCCGCTAACAACAGCACCGGTGGACTTTACCGTCTTCACAATTTTTTCTGCGCTTTTATCCACCAAATTGTGATCGTAAGATTTTAATTTGATTCTTATTTTCTGGCTCATTCTAAATAAAATTTATACTAATTCTATTTTACCCTTTGCTTTTTCTATAATGTCTCTGGCTATATCCTTAGGCACTTCAGCATAATGTGAAAATTCCATGGTTGAAGTTGCCCTTCCCGAAGTGATGGTTCGCAAGGTCGTAACATAGCCAAATTTCTCGGCAAGAGGCACAGCAGCCCTTATAACCTTTGCACTGCCTTTATTCTCCATTCCTTCAACATTTCCTCTTCGCTTGTTGAAATCATCAATCACATCACCCATATATTCTTCAGGGGTAACTACTTCAGCTTTCATAATTGGCTCAAGCAGAATCGGCTTGGCTTTTACCAGAGCATTCTTAAACGCCATTCTGGCAACGGTTTCAAAGGACAGTTGATCGGAATCCACTTCATGATATGACCCGTCATAGAGTACCACCTTCATTCTATCCATAGAATATCCAGCCAAAACACCATTCTGCATGGAATCTCTAAATCCTTTCTCTACAGACGGTATAAATTCCCTGGGTATATTGCCGCCTTTGATTTTATTCTCAAACTGCAAACCTTTAATATCATCATCGGCAGGTCCAATCTTAACATTTATTTCAGCAAATTTACCGCGCCCACCGGTTTGTTTCTTGAATACTTCGTGATGGTCAACCTCCTGGGTAATTGCTTCTTTGTAATTAACCTGCGGTGTACCCTGATTGCAATCAACCTTAAATTCTCGTTTAAGTCTATCCATTATTACTTCCAGATGCAACTCACCCATTCCGTTGATAACAGTTTGTCCTGAATTATCGTCGGTATGCACCGTAAAAGTGGGGTCCTCTTCTGAAAGCTTGGCAAGAGCTGTGGAAAGCTTATTGTACTCTTTCTGGGTTTTAGGTTCCACAGCCACTCCAATAACCGGTTCGGGAAATTCAATAGATTCCAGCAGTATAGGATTATTGGAATCACAGAGGGTATCGCCGGTCCTGAGGTCCTTGAAACCAACAGCCGCACATATATCTCCCGCCTCAATCCGTTCTTTAGGATTCTGTTTATTAGCGTGCATCTGGTACAGTCTGTTTACACGCTCTTTTTTTTCTGTTCGTGGGTTAAACAAGGTCGATTTCGCAGTGAGCACTCCGGAATAAACCCTCATAAAGGCAAGCCTTCCGACATATGGGTCGGTGGCAATTTTGAATACAAGAGCAGATATAGGCTCTTCTACATCGGGTTTCCTGTAAAGCTTCTCACTGGTTCTAAGATGCATTCCCTCAATAGCGCTTATATCCACAGGACTAGGCAGGAAGCTGATAACAGCATCCAGTAATTTTTGAACTCCCTTGTTCTTGAAGGCTGAACCACAAAGAACAGGTACAATACTCATGTCAATAGTGGCTCTTCGAATGGCTCCCATCATATCATCACTGGTAATAGAAGCCGGATCTTCAAAGAATTTTTCCAGAAGGGCATCATCATATTCAGCGACAGCTTCAATAAGCTGATTTCTGTATTTTTCCGCCTCTTCTTTCAATTCATCGGGAATCTCCTGATATTCATAATTGGTACCCAAAGTTTCATCATCAATCCAAACAATAGCCTTATTTTCAATAAGATCAACCACGCCTTTAAATGTATCACTCATCCCAATGGGTATTTGCAATGGAATGGGATTGGCCTTCAGTTTATCTTTGATCTGACTAACCACTGAATAAAAATCAGCCCCTTGGCGGTCCATCTTATTAACAAACGCAATTTTGGGCACTCCGTACTTATCAGCCTGGTGCCAAACTGTTTCGGACTGCGGTTCAACGCCTCCTACTCCACAGAAAACAGCAATCGCTCCGTCTAATACACGCAGCGATCGTTCCACTTCAACTGTAAAGTCTACGTGGCCTGGTGTATCAATAATATTGATTTTATAATCATGATTCTCATATTCCCAAAAACATGTAGTTGCAGCAGATGTGATGGTTATTCCTCTTTCCTGTTCCTGAACCATCCAATCCATCTGAGCATCTCCGTCATGCACCTCTCCTATTTTATGGGTGATACCGGCATAATAAAGCATCCGTTCAGTAGTGGTAGTTTTGCCGGCATCGATATGTGCCATTATGCCGATATTCCTGGTATATTGTAATGTCTTGTTCATCCCTTAATCTTATCCTCTTTTCTTGTGTACTATAAATTAAATTAAAATCTGAAATGCGCAAAAGCCTTGTTTGCTTCGGCCATTCTATGAATTTCCTGTTTTCGTTTAAAAGCTCCGCCTTCTTCGTTGTACGCAGCCATAATTTCTGCAGCAAGCTTTTCTTTCATGCCTCTGCCACTCCGCTGCCTGGCATATTTAATAAGATTTTTAATACTGATTGACGTTTTTCTTTCAGGATTGACCTCCTGTGGTACCTGAAAAGTAGCCCCTCCGATTCTCCGGCTTTTAACCTCCACCAATGGTGCTACGTTTTCCAGCGCTTTTTTCCATACATCCAAAGGCGTATTTTCATCGTTCTTCATCCTTTCTCCAATAATATCCAGTGTATCATAAAAGATTTTGAAAGCCAACGATTTCTTTCCATTATACATCAGATCGTTCACAAACCTTGTCACTAAGGTTTCATTGAATTTTGGATCAGGCAAACGATCCTGCTGGTTACTTTTATATTTTCTCATTTTTCTGCAACGCTTTATTTTTTACTTTTTAGGTTTTTTGGCACCATACTTTGATCTTCCCTGCAACCGGCCTTCAACACCAGAGCTATCCAATGTTCCACGAACCAAATGATACCTCACTCCCGGTAAATCTTTTACCCTGCCTCCGCGAATCAAAACGACAGAGTGTTCCTGGAGATTATGACCTTCTCCCGGAATATAGGCATTCACTTCTTTCCCGTTGGTCAGCCTTACCCTTGCAATTTTACGCATTGCAGAATTGGGCTTCTTTGGAGTGGTTGTGTATACTCTGGTACAAACCCCTCTCTTCTGAGGACATGAATCCAAAGCCGGAGACTTTTTCTTCTTCTCTGTTTGCTTTCGTCCTTTCCTAATTAATTGCTGTATTGTTGGCATATAATCAGTTTAGTTTAAATCACTGTTTTCAAAATCGGTTCGCAAAGGTATTTTTTTTTTAATAAATACCCAATTAATTTCCTTTTAATTTGAAAAATTATTCTCTTTTAACGCGAATTTCTTGCATCTCAGAGGTCTAAATATAAGACTCTAAATGTTAAAGAATTAATAAGAGAGCCGCAAAAATATAATGTTTTTTAACAAATTCATAATTTTTATGGGATAAATCACTGCCTACCCCCCTTTCAAAAAGGAAATCAATAGAAAAATGTAGCTGGCAAAGAATTGTTTGTAAGCAATTGAAGACTGCCTTCCGATTGCATATAACTATAATGAAGACATTATATTATATGAATACAATACAAATTTCTATTCCTGGGGAATAAGCTGCATACAAGGAAAAAATCCGTCTAAAGAAACCCCGGAACAACAGGTTTTATTGAATGTAATCGGTATAAATGAAAACTTTTAAGCCAATCCGCTCCAATCAATTATCCGCCTCCTCAACAGTGTAATCATATCCTTCCATAACCGGATTGGCAAGGATTTTGTTACAGGCTTCATTTACCTTTTCCATAGCTTTTTCCTTACTTTCCGCTTCAAGTTCCATAGTGATATGTTTACCTATCCTAACAGAAGAAACCTCTTCAAAACCCATTTTCTGCATGCTGTTGAACACAGCTTTTCCCTGAGGGTCAAGCAGATTCTTTAAAGGCATCACATTGATTTCAGCAATATATTTTTTCATAATGTCAATGTTTTGAATTACATAAGTGATAAACAAATGAGAATATTACATACATTAATATTATAATGGGTATACTCATTGCCTGCAATGATACCAATAAAATAACAGAAATTCCAATAAATAAATATTGAAATTGATTATCAGTCCATCTCACATTTCGAAATTTAAGAGAAATCATTTTTATTTCCGATACCATAAGGATGGAAAACAAAATGGCAAATCCATCCCAGAAAAAAATGGTATTCATTACCTCATAAAAAATCTGTATTTCAGTGGTTTGGAATAAGTATACAGCAGAAGCAAAAAAAAGTGCCATTGCCGGAGTTGGCAAACCAATAAAGTGTGCTTTCTGCCGGGTATCAATATTGAATTTTGCCAGCCTCAATCCTGCAAAAATACTCAATATAAAAGGGAGAAAAATGAGAATTCCAAAATTCCAGCTCAGTGATGAAAGCGGATGGGATCCCAAAGAAGATGAAAACATTAACAAAACATTAATAAAAACTAAAAACGCAGGGGCAACTCCGAAGCTTACCATATCAGCCAGGGAATCAAGCTGAGTCCCAATCCGGGAATGGGCTTTTAACAGATTGGCAGCCAAACCATCTAAAAAGTCCATTATGGCTGCTAAAAAGATAAATATTGCAGCAATCCCGAAATGGTGATGCGAAGCCCAGGCAATAGACAAACACCCGAACAAAAGGTTAAGTAAAGTAATAATATTTGGTATATGATTCCGTAGGTTTCTTAGCCTGTAAAACATTTAGCAATATTTTGCACAAAAATAAGTTAAATTAAGTAGTTTCGTAAACCAAATATAAAGATATTCTGAGATGTACAAGTATTTGGTCTTGTTTTTTACAGCATTACAGCCATTTTTCTGTACAGCCCAAACCGCCAAATACAGTAATGAATTCTTATCGCTGGGCATAGGTGCAAAAGCCTTTGGAATGGCCAATGCAACGGTGGCACATATCGATGATGTAACTTCAGGATATTGGAATCCTGCAGGATTATCCAGACTCAGCAACAATTATGAGTTGGGTGCAATGCATGCAGAGTACTTTACGGGAATAGCCAAATATGACTATCTGGGAGGTGCCATGAGGATTGACTCAACCCAACACATAGGAGCATCAGTGCTGCGTTTTGGTGTGGACAACATACCCAATACTACAGAACTTATAGATAATCAGGGAAACATAGATTATGACAGAATCAGCTATTTTTCGGCTGCCGATTATGCTTTGATCTTCTCCTATTCCCGGAATACACCTGTTAAAAATCTCTATTACGGAGGCAACGCCAAGATAATCCATCGCAATGTAGGAAGTTTTGCTTCGGCCTGGGGATTCGGATTCGATGTAGGTATGCAATACAGGATGAACAAATGGCAGTTCGGTGGAATGATACGTGATGTGACAACCACTTTCAATGCCTGGACTTACAACGAAGAAGAATTGGAAATAGAAGTCAAAGACAGTACCTTTAATTTTGCACCGGAGAACAATATTGAACTCACGTTACCTAAAGTAACACTGGGAACAGCCTACCATATCTCAGTTGCCCGAAATATTGAAGCTTTGTTTGAGTTAAACCTGAACGTGCTTTCCGATGGAAGAAGGCATTCACTGATCACTTCAAAAATATTCAGCGCGGACCCACGCCTGGGTGCAGAATTCAATTACAGCCAGTTAATATATTTGCGTATGGGAATAGGCAATATTCAAAAAACAGAAGGAATAAACGGAAAGCAGACCCTCAATTATCAGCCCAATATTGGAGTGGGCATACACTATGAAAACATTGCCCTTGATTATTCCCTTACCGATCTGGGGGATCAGTCGATAGCCCTGTATTCAAACATTTTCTCATTGAGGTATTCATTTGACGGAGAAAAAAATAATGGATCCCAGTAAACCGATCATCCTGAATTTTCATCGAGATATTATTATCTTTGCAAACAATATAAGGATATGAATGTATGAAAATCGCAGTAGATTTTGACGGGACAATAGTAGAAAACAAGTATCCTAAAATTGGTAAAACAAAATTGTTTGCTTTTGAGACGCTTTCGGAGTTACAGAAACATGGTCATCTTCTGATACTCTGGACTTATCGTTCCGGGGAAAAACTGGACGAGGCGGTTAACTTTTGCAGAGATAATGGAATTGAATTTTATGCCGTAAACAAAAACTATCCGGAAGAAAAATTCAATGAAAACATCAGTCGTAAAATTGCTGCGGATATCTTCATAGATGACAGAAATCTCGGTGGCTTTCCCGGCTGGAGTGAAGTCTGGAAAATGATGAATCCTGGAATATATAAAACGAAACACCAGAATGCCGGCAAAACCTGGTACTCCATCTTGAAAAGGATTTTTGGTTAGCAATCAACTATTCAATAACATTCAAAATAAGACCTATGATAAAATATCTGATATTATCATTCTCATTATTAATGGTTCAATCCTGTTCCGATAAAAAAAGCAGGGAGGAAGATAAAACAAATGGGTCCATTTCACGAGAGTCAAAAGAAGAGAATTACCAGAAAGTTTCCACACTTAACTTTCATAAGAAAAAAGATAATTATGTAATTGGGGATCGGGTTCAATTTGACCTTTCTATTCCTGATTCACTCACCGCAGATTCCGTGAAAACCTACTCCAATTCCAAACTTCAAAAAACCATTACCGGAAAACAGGATGTAATTGATATTCCAACCTCAAATCTTCCGGTAGGAAATAACACATTTAAAGTGGAAGCCTTTCTCAGTAATGGAAAAAAGGAATCGCATTACGAATCTTTGAAATTTCTCTCGGATATTCAACCCAAGCAATTGACAGTACAAATAATGGAAACTTATCCCCACGATCCCAATGCATATACCCAGGGGCTTTTCTATGAAAAAGGTTTTTTATATGAAGGTACAGGAAAAAGAGGCAGATCATCACTGAGGAAAGTTGAACTGGAAACCGGAGAATTGACCAATAGTCATGCATTACCCAATGAATATTTCGGGGAGGGCATATCACCCATCAATGGTAAAATCATTCAGCTTACCTGGACTTCAAAAACAGGATTTGTATATGATAAAGAAAATCTCAAGCTGCTCAATAAGGTAAAATATCCCACCCAAGGTTGGGGTTTAACAACAGACGGGGAAAAGCTGATCATGAGCGATGGTACTGCCACAATATATTTTCTTGATCCCGATTACTTTAACGAACTAAGCCGGATAAAAGTGTATAATCACGAAGGACCTGTTAAAAACCTTAATGAGCTTGAATACATTAACGGCAAAGTCTATGCAAATATCTGGCAGGAATCCTATATCATCAGCTTTGATCCCGAAACCGGCAAAGTATTGGAAAAAATCGACTGCAGCAAGCTGGTACCTGAGCAGTATAAAAACGATAAGGATAATGTGCTGAATGGAATCGCCTATGATCAGGAAAATCAAAGGATTTTTCTTACAGGGAAACGCTGGAGTCAGGTTTACCACGTTGAAATTATAAATCCTTCAAATTCTTAAATACTGGTCATGCCCACTTCAAAAGAAATTTCCCGTCAGTTCAACTTTCGGGCAATCAACTGAATAACTTCAGCCTCTCCTTTGTGGTAGTATCCTTCATTGAGACCCCGCCGTTTTTCCTTATAATGAACCAATTCCAGTGATTTAAGATCTTCGGCTAACTCCTGGCCATTGTACAAAAGGGCTAGATTTTTCGGACCACCGGTATTGTAAAGGATCTGTTTACGACTAAAAGCCTCTATGAGAAAATACCCTCCAGGTCTAAGAAATTTAATCAGTTTGCGGTGCATTTGCTGCCTTGTTTCCGGGGGCAGATGAAGAAAAATCAGTGCCACTGCATCAAAATTCCGGTTTGTCTGAAAATCCTCTATGGATGAAATATGATACTCAATGCGGACACCATATTCGGCTGCCAGTTGCATGGCTTTTGCTTTGGCTTTACTGCTAAAATCAAACGCAGTCACATTCCATTTCTTCAAGGCAGCATAAACTGCATTCCTTCCCTCACCTTCGGCAGGTAAAAGTAAATCCCCTGGTGGGGTATTGTCTATAAAATCTTTAAATAAAGCATTTGGAGCTTTGCCATATACAAACTCCCTGGTATCATATCTTTCATCCCAAAACTCTTCCATGAAAAATTCCCTGTTAATATTTGCCTAACCCGAATTATTCTTGAATAATTCTGACGCTATTGAAAAACCTGGCTTTTTGCTTCAATAAATTTCGCAAAAAGCCGGTTTTTCTAATGCGGGGTTGCCTGCATCCACCACACAAACCATCCCGCCTTCACAAACTTCACTCCATTCGTTTGTGAATGATGCAGGCTAAAACGATCATTTTATGCTCTAATGTTAATACAATTTTCTCATAAAAACAAAATATTTAAAAACTTTTCCTGAGCTGGTAATTCGTAGTAAAGCCTGTACCTGCAAGCGGTAAAAAAAATTTCCTGAAAGGCTGCACCTTGCCGATTATAAAGGGTTACAGATAATCCAGAGCTTCGATCTCCCGGCTTACAAAAGGAGCTATAGCGCGGTGATAAATCCCCTGCACATAAGCAATAGCCATTCCATAATTGGTAACCGGCACCCCCGCTTCTATAGCCGGTTTTATTCTATTTATCAACTGCTTACGGGTAATCATACAACCGCCACATTGCACTACCAAAGCATACTCCCGAATGTCTCTGGGTAAATCATTCAATCCGGATACTACCTCAAATTCCAGATTTTTACCGGTGAAATTGGTAATCCAGCGTGGAATTTTCACTCTTCCAATATCATCACAGGAAACATGGTGCGTACAGGATTCTAACAATAAAACCCGATCCCCCTCTTTTAACTCCGCTATTTTTGGTGTGCCCTTCAAATAATTCTCAAAATCTCCCTTGAAACGGGCAAGAACAATACTAAAGCTGGTCAAGGGAACATCATGCGGAACTGAAGAATCTGCCCTGGTAAACATCTGGCTGTCGGTTATGGCCAATTTCGGCTTAATACCTGTACGTTTAAGAAACGCATCAACCTCCCGCTCCTTAAGGATTATACTGACTGCATCATTATCCAGAACATCCCGTATGGTCTGCACCTGAGGTAAAATTAATCGTCCGGCCGGGGCTTCTATATCAATGGGAGTAATTAGAAGCACAATATCTCCATAACTTAGCAAATCCCCTATAAGAGATGGGATTTTAAAAGCCGAGTCAGGGATGGTTTTCTTGATGGTTTGAATAATGACATCGGAATTATAACCATTTAAAATACTGTAATCCATCACCTCACAATTGTATTCTTCCCGGATTTGTTTTTTCAATCCGGGGTCTAAAGGTTCCAAATCCGACTTATTATGGACAATAAAAAAAGGCGTATAATTTTTATGGAATTCCTCAATTACTTTTTGCTCAAAATCACCAAAAAGGTTGTGGGTTATAACCAAAATTCCCAGATCAATTGTCTTAATGGATGAGCGGGTTTTGGATTTTCTCTTCTCACCCAATTCACCGGTATCATCAATACCTGCGGTATCAACAAGAACCACCGGTCCGAATCCCGTAATCTCAAATGATTTCTTTACCGGATCGGTGGTGGTACCGGCATAATCAGAAACAATGGCAATATCCTGATTTGCGAGCTGATTGATCAATGAACTTTTGCCATTATTTCGTCTCCCATATATCCCAAGATGCGGCTTCGATTCTTTTCCTCTGGCCATCATGATATCATTCTTTTTCGAATTCTGTAACCAATTTGAATTAAAGCATCAACCTTCCAACAGATCATTGATTCTGAATCCCATTTTCAGTAAATTATCCGAAGAAAGCAAGGTTTTAAGCTTTTCCTTTTCAATATATTGAAAGTGGTCATTGGCATCCAATATATTGATATTTTTTTCTTTCATTAAACGGGCTAAATCCGCCGCCTTGTTGTATCCAATATAAGGACTTAAGGCCGTAGCTATTGACGGGCTCTGATACAACCGTTCAAGGGCAACTTGTGTATTAACGGTTAATCGTTCTATCATATTATCTTTCAGGGTTTGATTGATTCCCTTCAGTAACTTCAGACTTTCAATAATGGCATGACCAATTAAGGGGGTATGAGGATTCAGTTCAAGGTTTCCCTGACCTGCCAGGGAAGAAACCAGGTTGTCGTTTGCATATATTTTATGTACAGCGCCAATCACAAATTCAGGTATCACCGGATTTACTTTCCCCGGCATAATAGAGCTCCCCACCTGCCGCCTGGGTAGTTCCACTTCATGGTTTTTTACCAGATCAGAGGCCAGCAATCGTAAATCTGATACCATCTTTTCCAGATTTACCGCATGAGCCTTTAACGTGGCATGTACTTCAACAAAGGAATCCAGATTGGAGGTGGCATCCGCCATATTCTCACTTCTTGAAAGGGGCAACCCGGTAAGGTGCCGAAGCACAGGAACAACCTCCATAATAAAGAAAGTGGGTACGGTAATACCCGTACCTATGGCACTTCCTCCAAGGTTAACCACTTTTATGCGTTCGGAGCATTTGGAAACACGCCACCAATCTCTTGACAGTGCTTCATTGTATGTACTGAATAACTTCCCGTAAGAAGAAGGCACAGCTTGCTGCATTTGAGTATAACCGATTCTTAAATCATGCCTATGTTTGTTCTCCAGATGCTCCAAGTTTTTTCTGAGATCGTTAATGCTTTCCTCGAGATTTTCAAGCAAACGCATTACAGCAACTTTTAAAGCCGTCGGTACCACATCGTTTGTCGACTGGTAAACATTTGCATTTTCGATGGGATCTATGTACCGGTAATCGCCGGGCCTGCCACCCAATTTCTGAAGGGCGGCATTGGCAATAATTTCATTTATGTTCATATTGATGCTTGTTCCGGCACCTCCCTGCACGGCTGGTACAATAAAGTGATCCATATATTTTCCCTCACTTATTTCCTCAGCACTTTTAATCAGAACCTCCATAACTTCCTCGTCTATAAATCTTAAAGGAATCTCAGCATGAGGATATTTATAATTCACCGCTCTCCTGAACTTCTGATAAGTCTGATAACATGCAAGTTTGGTTACGCCCATAGCGCGATACCACTCCTCCTGAAAGGATGTCCGGTCAGGAAAATTTTCATTGGCTCTCATTGAATGTATGCCATATAAGGCGTTTTCAGGAATCTCCTTCTTGCCTATATAATCTTCCTCAATCCGCATAATCTGTCTATTATCATTGAAACTGTGAATTTTCTCAAAATTATAATTTTTTGTAACAAATCAATATTTTATGAAGAAACATCAATCGGCGGCAGTCTGTTTTATTATGCCAAAATATATACAAAGACTAAAAAAGATGCAGGAAGAATTCAGAATCACAAAACCATATTCACTAAAAGACATTAAACTTGATGGCATTGTTGAAACAAATGCTTATTTTAGCCCGTAAAAATAATTATGCTTGAATTCATTAAAGGGCAAATTAATGAGGTAACCCCGGCCTATGTAGTAGTTGAGATCATGAACACCGGTTATTTTGTAAACATTTCCCTAAATACCTATTCTCAAATTTCAGAAAACAAAGATTGTACTTTATTTATCCATGAAATAGTCAGGGAAGATGCCTATGTGCTTTATGGATTTGCTGACAAAAAGGAGCGGGAAATCTTCAGAAACCTGCTTTCTGTATCCGGGGTAGGTGCCAACACGGCTTGCATGATGCTTTCTTCATTATCACCCGGCGAACTTCAAAATGCAATAGTCAATGGAGAAGTAAACACTTTAAAAACCATCAAGGGAATCGGCGCTAAGTCCGCCCAAAGGATTATTGTGGATCTAAAAGATAAGCTGGAAAAAGAAGGTTTCGAAGAACAAATTGTCAGAAGTAAGGACAATACAATTAAGGAAGAAGCGTTATCTGCTTTAGTAACTTTGGGGTTCCCCCGTAAAAATGTGGAACAAGTTCTTGAAACACTTACACATAAAGAACCCGGATTAAATGTAGAGGATTTGGTAAAAAAAGCGTTAAAAAAACTATAGTAACCCCATTCATCATCCTTGAATTTTACGCGAGCTAAAATATATAAGCTGTTGATATTATTATTTTTGTGGGCCTTGGGATTGTCATCAGAAGCTCACATTAATTTTTTAGTACAGCAAACACCCGATAGCCTAGCCCTTCAGGATACCATAGAACTCCCCTTTAACTTTGAAGATGAAGAAGCGTACCCTTATATGGAAGATGAGGAAGAATCGCCGTTATTTTTAGATAACCCGGAAAATGTAAAATCCTCATACGAATACGACCCTGAAAACGATGAATATATCCTCAGAAAAAAAATAGGGGAATTTGATTACCGCCCTCCTGCCCACCTGGGCCGGGAAGAATACTGGGATATCAGATTTGAACAAATGTTAAGGGATTTCTGGCGGCAGAAAGCCAGCGGAGCCGAAGCCACAGGTGACGAGGGTTTACTACCCCAACTCAAACTGGGAGGAGAAACATTCAGCAGAATTTTCGGAAGCAATACCATCGACATTGTTCCTCAGGGATCGGCGGAGTTGATTTTCGGGGTCAACATAAATAATGTGGAAGACCCCAAACTTTCCGAAAAACTAAGAAGAAACACTACCTTTGATTTCGAGGAAAAGATACAGATGAATGTAACCGGTTCCATTGGGGATAAAATCCAATTAGGCATCAATTACGACACAGAAGCAACCTTTGACTTTGAAAATCAAACAAAACTGGAATATTCCGGAGGAGAGGATGAAATCCTTCAGGACATAGAAGCGGGAAATGTCTCAATGCCATTGCCTGGTTCATTAATTACCGGAAGTCAAAGTCTTTTCGGGTTAAAGACCAGAATGCGCTTTGGTAATCTGGAAATGACCACTGTCTTTTCTCAGCAAAAAGGTCAGAGTAAAGTAATTCAGGTACGAGGGGGGGCACAAACCCGGGATTTCGAAATAGATGCCGATGAATATGACCAAAACCGGCACTTTTTCCTTTCTCATTATTTTCGGGAAAACTACAACAAAGCATTAAACAAATTACCTGTTATTCAATCAAATATAGACATAACCAGGGTTGAAGTTTGGATTACCAATAAAAGAAGCAACTTTGAAAACTCAAGAAACATTATAGCCCTTATGGACCTTGGTGAGGGGCAAATCAACGGGAATACAGATCATATTTTTGCATCGGATCAGCTTATTAATGTCATTAACGAGCAGCCTTCCGACAATCAAGCCAATAACCTATATCAAAAATTAAACTCTGCTGCGATGCAGGGAATTAGAGATATTAATAATACCGCCAGCATTCTGCAGCAATGGGATCAATATGACTTTCGTTCAGGGCAGGATTATGTAAAACTGGAAAACGCCAGAAAACTGGATCCTAATGAATATACCGTCAATGAAAAACTGGGCTACATTTCGCTGAAATCGCAGCTACGCAATGATGAAGTGCTGGCTGTGGCCTTTGAATATATCAAGGGGGGTGAAAAATACCAGGTGGGCGAATTTTCAAACGAAGGCATTACTGCCCCAAATGCACTTATGGTAAAATTGCTGAAAGGAACGGCATTTACCCCAAAATTTCCAACCTGGAAGCTCATGATGAAAAATATTTATTCAATTGATGCTTACCAGGTAAATAAGGAGGGATTTGAGCTAAATGTTCTTTATCAGGATGACAAAACGGGAAACGAAATCAATTACCTCCCTGAAGGGAAAGTAAGGGATCAAATGTTATTACGGCTTTTAAACCTGGACAATGTGAATTCCCAGAACGATGCCAACCCCGACGGCATGTTCGACTTCATCCCCGGCATCACCATCAACCAATCCGAGGGTAAGATCATCTTTCCGGTGGTTGAGCCTTTTGGGGCCTATCTAAGAAAACAGATCGGAAACAACTCAGTGGCCGAAAAATATGTATTTGAGGAATTATATGATTCTACGCTCACC
>JAGXLC010000010.1:0-11885 GCA_018334875.1 Bacteroidales bacterium
GCTTCCGGAAGCACTAAGGTAAATACCTCCACCATTATCTTCAGGATAGGCTCCATCTGCATTCCCTTCGATAATGGTAAAGCCATCGAGCACTGTCTGATCGCTTACATTGTCGAAATAGACGACATGATAGGAGTTATCCGTCGAATCATTTACAGTACCAATATCTCCACTTAGTATCGTCTCATTGGTTTCCCAGTCGCGCTCACCCAAAGATCCTTCTGAACCACTAAATCCCCCGTATACGGCAACTGAATCAGGAATCACAAACGACGTATCCCGGTTGGTTGTATTGGTGGGTTTATAAGTCCCCGCCGCTACCCAAATGGTATCGTTTGTATTTACATTGAAAAGTGCAGTCTGAAGACTGTCATAGGCATCTGTCCAAGATGTTCCGTCATTATCGCCGGTTGCCTCAGAATCCACATAAATTAAGTTCTGTGCATCTGCTTGTGTAAATGAAAAACATAAAACAACAAGGAAATAGAACAAAACACGTTTGGCTTTTTTGCTCAGGAGTAAAGGATTTTCCATAGCAATAAAATTTGAGGGTTAATAAACTAAGGATTATCGGTGTAAATGTAACAGAAATTTTATTTAGAACCAATTTAGATAAGATGAATCCTTTTATTCATCGAACAAGTATTAATATATGGCCTGAATTCAGGCATTCAAATTATCCAATATGTTTTATAATAACTCTTTTCAACTTCCTAACCGTTAGATATAAAATAAAAGATCTTTTTATATGAAATTCAGTTCAATATCCCCGATAAGAACTGCTTGATTGTATAAAAAGCCTCGTGTCATACAATTTAGTTAAAGAAAGAAATTAGTAAACTTTTTCACAAACCTGAAAAGTTAAAGGGTGAAAATATTTATCTGTTTATACGAGATCAAAATACAAAAAGTTAGGTTGAAACAATTCAATTTATAAACGAACCAATCAAATCATTAATAAAAAGATATTTGTCACTGATGCATAGCCGTTCGTCCTTGTATCAGTGAGGTTTATAAATTCGTAAGCCGGACCGAATTGGACAAATAAATTTACCGTTCAGATAAGTGTTTGTATGTCTGCCGGCCATACACATTTTTATAGGCCGGGCGGATGATCCTTTTCGTCTTGAAATCGAGCTCTTCAAGACGATGGGCACACCAGCCCGTTACCCTGGCCATGGCAAAAAGCGGAGTAAACAATTCTTTGGGTATACCGATGCAGGTATATACAAATCCCGAATAAAAATCCACATTGGCACATAATACCTTATGCACCCGTCCGGGCTTGGCTTCATTGATCACCTGGGGCGCCAGTTTTTCTATGAGCTCATACAGATGAAACTCTTTCATCATATCTTTTTCCCGGGCAAGTTCTCTCGCTTTCTGCTTAAGCAGCACCGTTCGGGGATCAGACAGGGTATACACGGCATGGCCTATGCCATATATCTTACCCGATTGGTCGTACACTTCTTTATTGACCAACTTCCGCAGATAGTTTGCTATCTCGTCTTCGTCTTCCCAGTCTTCAACATTTTCCTTGATATGTTCCATCATGCCCAGCACTTTGAGGTTGGCACCGCCGTGCAGCGTTCCTTTAAGGGATCCGATGGCTGAACTTACCGCCGCATAGGTATCGGTTCCTGAAGAACTGGTAACCCGGATGGTAAATGTAGAATTATTACCTCCACCGTGTTCTGCATGAAGCACCATTGCCAAATCGAGTATATCCGCATCAAGCTTGGTGTAACAACCATGGCCTTTGATCAGGTAAAGAAAATTCTCAGCTACACTTAACTCAGGAACAGAATGACGTATCGACAGGGTTTTGCCCTGGTAAGAATGCCTCATCCCATGATAGGCATAGGCGATAAACAAAGGGAATTTTGCGATCAGGTCCAGACTTTGGGCCACCAGGTTGGGATAGGATTTATCCTCTGCTTTTTCATCCATATTATATAACAGCAACACCGATCGTGCCAGCATGTTCATCAAATCTTTCCCCTGAAGGGAAAGGATCAGATTTTTAAAATACATGGAAAGCTCTCTTCTGTCGGATATGTATTTTTTAAATTCTGATAGATCGGATGATTTGGGCAATTCTCCGGCTAAAAGCAAATATACCGCTTCTTCATAGCCATGACGCTTTTCCTCCTGAAACCCTTTGACAATATCTCTAACTTCCAGGCCCCGGTAATAAAGCTGACCTTCCACTGGAACCGGCTTGCCATCACGCATTTCATATCCAACAACATCCCCGATGTTGGTAAGTCCTACAAGGACACCTGTATGATCCTGATTTCGCAGACCTCTTTTGACATCGTATTTTTTGAACAGTTCCGTGTCCACTTTACACGACTGTTCTATACACCTGGTTAGTTTTTCAATTAAATCCATAAAGCGCGTATCTTAATCCATTTGTTCTGTTACCTGATCTATAAACTGGCTGGTAGAAAGCAATGTGGCGTCATCCATAACCGAATACAGATCCTGAGTTACCTGTTTTTGGGAAATGGCATCTTCCACAGCCTGAAAAACAATGCCGGCGGCTTGTTCCCAACCCAGATGGTTGAGCATCATGGCTCCTGATAATATAAAAGAACAGGGATTGGCAATGTCTTTTCCTGCAATGCCGGGAGCAGTGCCATGGGTAGCTTCAAAAACAGCACATCCTGTCTGATAATTGATGTTGGCTCCCGGTGCAATGCCGATACCGCCGATCATAGCTGCCAGTTGATCGGAGATGTAATCCCCGTTCAGGTTCATCGTAGCAATCACCGAGTATTCTTCAGGCCGCAGGAGCGTTTCCTGGAGAAAAGCATCGGTAATGACATCTTTCAGCAACACTTTTCCTTCAAGAAGCTTCCGGGCTGTCTCCGGTCCTGCTTTTTCGCGTGCTTGCTCATATTCATTCCATGGAACCACCTGCTTTTCAAATTCTTCCTCAGCCAATTCATATCCCCATTGCTTAAAGGCTCCTTCGGTGTACTTCATGATGTTTCCCTTATGCACCAGTGTAACCGAAGGCAAATCCCTATCCAGGGCATATTGGATGGCTGATCGAATCAACCGCTTTGAGCCTTCCTCGGAAACGGGCTTTATACCTATGGAAGCGGTTTCGGGAAACCTTATCCGGGTCACTCCCATCTCATCCCTCAGAAAATTCATGATCTTTTCATTATCCGGCTCTCCGGTCATATATTCTATGCCCGCATAGATGTCTTCTGTGTTTTCACGGAAAATATGCATATCTACCTTTTCCGGATGCTTAACCGGCGAGGGAATGCCTTTGATCCACTTTACAGGCCGCAGGCACACATATAAATCCAGTTCCTGCCGCAAAGCCACGTTAAGAGAACGAAATCCCCCGCCTACCGGGGTAGTCAGGGGTCCTTTGATACCCACATGGTAGGTTTTAAAAGCATTTACAGTTTCTTCGGGGAGATAGGAACCCGTTTGCTCATAGGCTTCACTTCCCGCAAGCACCTTTTTCCACTCCATTTTTCGTTTGGATCCAAAGGCTTTTTCCACGGCCTTATCCAACACCTTCAGTGAAGCCTCACTGATGTCGTTACCGATCCCATCGCCTTTTATGTATGGAATCACCGGATTATCGGGCACATTCAGTCTGCCCTGGTGCATGGTGATTTGCTGCAATTGTTCTATCTCCTTTTTTTTTGTTGTTTAGCAATAAGATTCAGGGCACTTCCTGCCTTAAACCATTCAATCTGCTGATCGCTGTAAGAATGATTCACAGGGAACGTTTCCCGTGTTCCGTCTTCATGGTTAAGCCTGATCGTTAAAGATTCTCCGGGCATAAAACTATCCATTCCCAGCACATCAATGGTATCATCCTCCCTGATCCGGTCATAATCCTGTTTATCAGCAAAAGTAAGGGCCAGAATCCCCTGTTTCTTCAGGTTGGTCTCGTGGATCCTGGCAAATGATTTTACCAGAACGGCTCTCACACTCAAATGACGAGGTTCCATAGCGGCATGTTCCCTGGAAGATCCTTCTCCGTAATTTTCCTCTCCCACGATGATCGACTGCAATCCATTATTTTTATACTGACGCGCCACAGCGGAGACCTTGTCATAGTCCCCTGTAAGCTTATTATAGACAGAATTGGTTTTGCCGTTGAAGCTGTTTTCAGCACCCATTAAAAGGTTGTCGGAGATGTTATCGAGATGTCCCCTGTATCGTAGCCAGGGACCTGCCATGGATATATGATCTGTGGTACATTTGCCCTTCACCTTAATGAGGAGCTGAAGGTTCAACAGATCTTTACCATCCCAGGGCTCAAAAGGTTCAAGCAACTGGAGCCTCTGAGAATCGGGCCTTATTTCTATTTCAATCCGATCCGGCTTTTCAGCAGGGGGGATATAACCCGTATCATCCTGTAAATATCCTTCCCCGGGCAATTCGGCTCCATGAGGTTCACCGAGAAGGAAGCCATTTCCCTTGCCGTCTTTCAGTTCATCTTTCAACGGATTAAATGTCAGCGTTCCGGCCAGGCTCATGGCCGTGACAATCTCGGGAGATGCCACAAAGCTGTGGGTATTGGGATTGCCGTCATTCCGCTTGGCAAAATTGCGGTTGTAGGAATTGATTATAGAATTCTTGCGATCGGGATCCTTCATCTGTCGCCTCCACTGCCCGATACAAGGTCCGCAGGCATTGGCCATGATCGTACCGTTGATCTGCTCGAATTTCTGCAGAATCCCGTCGCGCTCGCAGGTTTTTTTGATCTGTTCGGAGCCGGGAGTTATCAGCAGTTCTGTTTTGGCGGAGATGTTGCGATCCACTGCCTGCTGTGCTATTGATGCCGACCGTGTGAGGTCCTCATAGGAAGAATTGGTGCAGGATCCTACCATGGCCGCATCAATGCGTTCCGGATATTGATTCTTACGGACAACCTCTGCAAGCTCTGATATGGGTACTGCGGCATCCGGGCTGTACGGACCATTTACATGAGGTTCCAGCCGGGAAAGATCTATTTCGATGATCTGATCGTAATGGTTCTCAGGGGACTTCAACACCTCATCATCCTTTTTCAGATCTGCCTTGATCCCCTCAGCCAGCTCGGCCACTTCATTTCTTCCGGTTTTCTCCAGATAGGAATACATGGTATCATCATATGGAAATACGGATGTTGTAGCCCCAATCTCAGCTCCCATATTACAGATGGTGGCTTTGCCCGTGCAGGAAATGGATTCGGTTCCGGGTCCGAAATACTCAACTACCGCATTGGTGGCTCCTTTGACAGTAAGTATGCCGGCCAGTTTAAGGATCACATCCTTGGGGGCGGTCCATCCACTCATCGCACCGGTTAACCTCACCCCTATCAGCTTCGGCATTCTCAGTTCCCATGGCATACCGGCCATCACGTCAACCGCATCAGCACCCCCAACACCAATTGACATCATACCCAAACCACCCGCATTAACCGTATGAGAATCGGTGCCGATAAGCATGCCACCGGGAAAAGCATAATTTTCCAGCACAATCTGGTGAATTATACCGGATCCCGGCTCCCAAAACCCAATCCCATATTTTTGGGATACGCTCTTCAAAAAATGATACACTTCATTGTTTTGCTTCAGAGCCTCCCGCAGATCGGCATCTGCTCCCTGTGCCGCCTGTATCAGATGATCGCAGTGAACGGTGGCAGGAACCGCTGTTTGACTCCGTCCGGCATTAATAAATTGCAGCAGGGCCATCTGGGCAGTTGCATCCTGCATAGCCACCCGGTCGGGATGAAAACGGGCATAATCTTTGCCCCGTTCAGGTATGTGATCCTTACTGCTAAAATGGGCAAAAAGCAGCTTTTCAGCAAGGGTCAGTGGCCGGTCCACTTTTTCCCGGATTGCTCCCAGATTCTCCTGATATTTCGTATATACCTTCTTTATATATTCCAGGTCAAAAAGCATAATCGTTCTGTTTGATGAATAATGGGTGTGATAATTGGTTTTATAACAAGACAAAACAGCTATATATTATTTTATCAAACACCCAGATAAATTCTAAATCCTAAATCCTAGACAAATTCCAATGATCCAATCCGGCAGCTGCCGAAAATCAAAACAGGATCCCTATTTGTTCATTTTGAAATTTCTTTTTTTGGTCATTTGATATTGTTTAGAACTTCGAAATTAGATATTAGAATTTCATTCAAAATGCACGAAAATAAAAAGTAAGGTTCAATTATCTATATAAACCTGCATGATTTATTTTCCATTGGTCACTTTATCGTAAGATTTCATAATCCCTTTGATCACAGCAGAACTAAAACCATTATGCTCCATCTCGTTGAGTCCTGTTATAGTAATACCCAGCGGAGTAGCCACTTTATCAATTTCGTATTCGGGGTGTTCGGCATTCTGCTCCAGGAGCTCGGCTGCCCCTCTGAGCAGCTTGGTAGCAATCTCCAATGCCTGTGAAGGTTGAAAACCCATCTCAACACTGCCGGCAGTCATGGCCCTCAGGAACCTCATTACAAAAGCTATACCACATCCACTTGCCACGGTTGCCGTCGACATTAAATGTTCGGGGATATAATGCACATCACCCAGGGATGAAAAAATGTTATGAATAAGCTCCTTTTGTTCTTCATTGGCATTTACAGGAGTAATACAGGATGCCGCTTCCTGCACAGCAATGGCAATATTGGGCATCACTCTAAACAAGGGCATTTTTTCATCAATGACTTGATACATCTCTGTAGATGAGATTCCGGCTGAAGAAGATATGATGATGTGCCTCTTCGGATCAAGCTCGTCTTTAATTTCCTTCAGAATTTCAATAACCTGATAAGGTTTCACTGCAATCAGAATAATATCTGCTTCACGAACAGCCTCCCTGTTGTTTTCGGCAACACGAAATCCCTGCTCTTTAAGGTATTTCCTCTGTTTTTCCAGCACATCAGACAGTAAAAGGTTATCTTTGTGAACAACGGAATAATCTTTCAATCCTATAGCGATGGAAGAACCTAAGTTTCCTCCACCGAGTATACTGAATTTTTCTTCAATCATAGTGGATAATTTTTAATTTTAATAAAGAATCAATCGGATAATTAGAAATGTAAATAACAGAAAATATAAATACGTCCGGAAAGAATTTAACAACATGGGCGGGAAGCCCATGGAACAAAACTGGAGAGTAACAACATACAAAGGATGTAGATTCTTATTGAAAACATAGTCCGTGTCTTTTCTATCCCGATTTCCATTCCCTCTTTTACACTCGGTTTGCCATGAATAAACCGAAAATTTGAATATTTATGTATTGATGTTGCAAATATATTCAATAAATAATGAATTAAAAAGGTATATATAAAATTTTTTTGATATTATAGTGCATATATATACATAACCCTTACACCATGATGATATCCCCCGAATGGTCAGTCTATCCGGTCATTTATTTATCGTTCATAACCTTCCGGTAACAATTCAATTTCGCCGTAATTTTGTTGTTTGGTACCGGGTGTGCTTCGCCCCTGCTCTATATACTGGTCCATCAAATCAGTAAGTTTATCCACCAAACGGGGATGCTCAGATACAACATTGTTGCTTTCATCAATGTCTTTTTCCAGGTTATAGAGCTGCAGGGAAGGTATATCCATTTCTCCGGCTTTTTCGGGTCTTGGATCGCTCCAGCCTCCGGAACCCGGACAAAATATCAATTTCCATTTTCCCTGTCTTATGGCAAAGGAACCGTTGACAGAGTGATGCACGGTAGCCTCGCGGATGGGCGACTGGTATTCCTGACCCAGTAAAACGGGCAGAATGCTGTAACTATCCTCACCTGCGGTGTCGGGCAGGGTATCATTCATCATGTCGGCACAGGTTGCCAGCAGATCGTTCAGGCAAATCGTTTCATCAGAGGTAGATCCCTCCTCAATATATCCGGGCCACCGGGCAATGAATGGAATGCGGTGACCCCCTTCATAGATGTCGGCTTTGTGCCCCCTGAACCGGTAACTCGGATCATGGCCCACCTCGGCTAGCTCTTCAAAATCGGCCCTGGGCGAACATCCATTGTCGCTTGTGAAGACAATCAATGTATTTCCTTTCAAACCTTTTGATTCGAGGGCATCCATAACTTGTCCCACCACATGATCGACCATCAGCACAAAATCTCCGTAAGCATTGGTATTGGTTTCTCCCTGGAATGGCTCTGTGGGAAGAATGGGCGTATGGGGGGCTGGTAGTGGAAAATAAAGGAAGAAAGGTTTATCCTGTGATTGCCGGTTGATATAATCCACTGCTTTATCCGTCAGTTCAGGAAGCACTTTCTTGTGTTTAAAATTCTCTGCTATGGGCCCCTTTCGCCAGAAACCCTTTCCTTCATTTTCCCGTATGGTATCTATGGAAGTAGAGGTAACCCTATCATTTTCAATATAAACATAAGGCGGAATATCGAGGGATGATGAAATGCCATAGAAGTATTGAAAGCCCAGTGCCAGGGGACCGTTTTCAATGGGTTTTGAAAAATCCACCCGGCCGGAATCATCTTGAACCCAATCCAGCCCCAGATGCCATTTACCAATGCAGGCGGTGTTGTATCCCTGATCGTTTAATAAGGAAGCCACAGTCATGGTCTCCGAATCGATCAGAGGTTTATCAGTGCCCCAGAGCACTCCACTCTTTAATCTGGTTCGCCAGGAGTATCTTCCTGTAAGGATACCATACCGGGTAGGAGTGGATACTGCCGAGGCACTATGTGCATCTGTAAAAGACATACCTTCTTCAGCCAGCTTGTCAATATTTGAAGTTTGAATTTTGGAGCTGTCGTTCAGGTATGAGATATCTCCATATCCCAGGTCATCGGCCAGGATATAGACAATGTTCGGGGATTGTTCTCCGGTGTTTCCGTTATCTTTCCCTGATTTTCCGCAACCTGTCAGATAGGGTAATAAAAAAACACCCAGAAATAGGTTTGCCATCCATTTGTTCAACATAGTAAAAAAATTATATGGGTTAAAAACTTAACTTGTTCTCTTATTATCGAATCAAAACCAACAGATTCTGAACATTTAATTTTTATTCCCCGGCAGTTCACTTTCACCAATATCCTTTGATGTTGCCAAAGCGATGACTCTCCCGTATTTTCCCACAGCAGTATAGAAATGATACACAGTTCCCTTCCATTTGATCACCCAGGGCTTGTGGGCATACTTCCTGTCATAATCCTCAGAAGGGGCAACCAGATCATTGCCCTTCCATTTTGTCCAGTCTACCAGATCACGGGAACAGGCAAACCGCTCGAAAGCTCCCGGCTTCCAAAAAGCCCCAAAATAAAACATGACATACAGATCGTCCATCTTTACTATCTGGGCATCTCCTGATATACCTTCTTGTTCGGTGATAACCGGGTCATCACCGAAACGTTTCCAGTTCACCATATCGTCGGATACAGCCATGCCAATGCTTTCATAGGTCGCTGTGTCGCCTTTGGCATTGTAATACATCACAAACCGATGGCCGGTCTGACCTTCTGTGTCCTGAATAACTGAGCTTTTGTATATGACATCATTCTCAAACCAACGGGCTTTGTAATCTTCAGGGAGCAAAACAGGATTTTCAATTCTATTCCATTCTTTGGTTTTAGTGGGATGTTTCGTATATGCCATTCCCACGCCCAGCGTTCCTGCTTCATATCCACGGGTGGCACCTCCCAAATACGACATCCAATATTTACCTTTATAGGGATGCAATTCATAATCTCCTCCCCACTCCTTATCGACCAGTGCAGGATAGCCGGCTTTCTGACTGGCATCCCATGTATTTTCAGTAAAAGACAGAATTTTTCCTTTCTTTTCCCAATGCAGCAAATCATTGCTTTCAGCAATATAAGTTTCATAGCCTCTGCCGTCGTAAACGATATAGGTCATATACCATTGGTCATTCATTCTAAATATAGTGGGACTATCAACCATTTCACCCGTATCGGAGGGCATCAGCACAATACCATACTTATATGGGGTTTTGATCTTTTCATAGACCTGTTTCATTTTACCCCTTGAAATCCTATAATTATCAGATGATTTTTCAATTGAGGAACCATTGGATTGCGAGGAAGCATGAAGACCCATCCCAAAAAAGATTATTATGGTGAATACCAATTTGCTTTTCATTCAGTAGGTATCATAAAATAGTTAAAAAGTGACCGATCAGGTAATTTTTGCATATTGAATGGCAGGTCTGGGCAAAAACTCCGCTTTTTCTGCAATTCCGGGTACGCTTTTTTCTGCCCCTATGGCCATCAGATGCACACCACTTACGCCTTCCATTTCTTTAAGCTCTTGTATTTGCTCTACGGCAATGTTGATGCCTTCGGCCTTCTGGTCTTCAGCATCCGAAAGCCTTTCCACAATTTGAGCCGGTATGGAAATCCCGGAGACATTTTCTTTCATATATTGAGCCATTTTAGCTGATTTAAGGGGAGTAATACCCGCCAGAATGTAGGCTTTTTCATGCAAACCCTGCTCACGGACCTCTTCCATCCATTTCCTGAAGCGTTCCATATCGTAAATCACCTGTGTCTGTATAAAATCTGCCCCGGCATTGATCTTCTTTGCCAGTCGGATAACACGGAATTCCATGGGATCGGCAAAAGGATTTGCAGCAGCACCGATAAATATCTTCGGCTCCACAAGCTCACTTTTCTTTGTATTACGGATATCGTCCCCTGACACAAATTTCTTTTCATCCCGCATCTTCTTAAGTGTTGCGATCAATTGCACCGAATCAATGTCATGAACGATTTTTGAGGTGGGGTGGTTGCCAAAAGAATGGTGATCCCCGGAAATACAAAGGATGTTTTTGATTCCCAAGGCAGCAGCACCTATTACATCGCTTTGAATGGCCAGACGGTTCCGGTCGCGGGTGGTGATCTGCATAACTGCCTCCAGTCCACATTCCTGGGCTATCAAACCGGCGCCCCAGGACGACATTCTAACAATGGCAGTCTGATTATCCGTTACATTGGCTGCATCTACAGAATCTTTCAAAAGGTTGGCCTTTTTTTCAACCGCTTCCCGGTCGGCACTTTTCGGCGGTCCCAGTTCGCCGGTCAGTGCAAAATTTCCTGAGGCCAATACCTGTTCCAGTCTGCTGCCTGATTTATACTTTTCCTCGTTCATATTTTCAGTTTTTTTTAACTTTCATTTGGTTCGGTATTCAACAATGTTATGTTAGTATACTTTTTAAAACAAAACATCCTTCCTTGTAACGCTCCGCGGACCGCCATCGCGATCATGTGACCAGTCCTTAGGTGGCTGGTAATCCATCAGTTTATCCAGTTTGTTCAATCGTTTCATGCGGTCATAAATAAGCTGCCAGGCACATTCCGTATTTTCAGGATCCACCTCACACATACCGTCCGAAGACCCGCCGCAGGGGCCGTTCATTAAGCTCTTGGAACAACGGGCGATGGGACATATCCCCTCAAATCTGTCTAACAAACATTCTCCGCAACCTGCACATCTCTCTGACCATACTCCCTGCTGCAACGAAGCACCGAAAAACTGTGTATTGAGTCCGGGTCGTACAACAGCATCGGGATACAACTGTACAATATGCTGTACTCCAACACCGCAACCAAGAGATAACACCGCATCCACTTCATTGATCTTTTCGGAAGCAGTCTCGTCGAAAAACTCCTCATCACATTGTCTGGTAAGGGTATGTTCAGTCACTTCTATCTCACGCTCATCTTTCCCTGCTGCAAGACGGATCTGATTGGCAAGTACACCCACTTCCTTTTCTCCACCTGCCATGCAAACCGTTACACAGGTACCGCATCCCAATACCAGCAATTTATCACTCTCCTTAACCGATTCGTAGATATCCTTAAATGGTTTCTGTTCTGCAATGATCATAGTT
>JAGXLC010000010.1:12035-34524 GCA_018334875.1 Bacteroidales bacterium
CTGATGCGTTCGGTAAATTCTTTTGCTGACCGGGCAAAAAGTGGACCTTCAGAGGCGCCGATGTGATACATCTCCAATCTTTCAGGATTAATCCCGACTTCTTCAATTTTCTTTTTGGCATAATTCACCCTTTTCTTTGCCCTGTAATTCCCTTCCAGGAAATGACAGCTCCCTTCCTCGCAACCGGCTACCATCACGCCATCCGCTCCGTCAACGAAAGCCTCAAGCAGCATATTCACATAAACCCTTCCTGTACATGGCAAGCGTACGATTCTAATGTTGGTAGGATACTGCTGACGCATTGTTCCCGCCAGATCAGCAGCGGTAAAGGCACAATAATGACAACAAAAAGCAATGATCACCGGTTCTATTTCTTTTCCTTCAGTTTCCATTTTTAATGTTGGGTTCAAATATTAAACATTTGTCTCCTAAAATTTATATTTCCTGCAGGATGGATTTAAAAAGTGCATGTTCCTGCGAATCGGTAAAGGTTAGCAATTTAATGGCTTCTGCGGGACAGGCAGCAGCACAATTGCCACATCCCTGACACTTCGCAGGATTCACCTCCGCCTTGCCATTGTCATTTATAAATGGGGCATTAAATACACATTCCCGAAGGCAGGTAAGGCATGCTGCACATTTATCTTCATCCACCACAGAAACTATCCCGCCTACTTCAAGCGATTCTTTTGAAAGAATGGTACCTGCTCTTCCGGCGGCGGCCAATGCCTGTGTAATATTTTCCTCGGTATTTTTCGGGGAATGTGCCAAACCGCACAGGAATATACCTTCATTGGCAAAATCTACAGGCCTTAGTTTCGTATGAGCCTCCATAAAATTGCCGTGTTCATCAAGAGGAAGCTTCATCAATTCTGACAAATGCTGATTGTTTTCCTGATTGGCCACAATACCGGCACTGAGAACTACCATATCCGTATCAAGGGTCAGATAATCATCAATTACCGTATCTTTTACTTTTACCTGGAACCGATCATTGCCTGCAGTGACTTCAGGATATTCCTTATCCGGGAAATGAATAAACTTAACCCCTAATTTTCTGGCATTTCTGTAAAATATTTCCCGGTAGGTATATGTACGCAGGTCGCGATACAATATATACACTTCCGCATCCGGGTCCTTTTGCTTGATCTCAATGGCATTCTTTATGGCTTCACTGCAGCAAACCCTTGAACAATAAGCGTGATCTTCATCCCGGCTTCCCACACACTGAATCATGACCACAGTATTAAAACGTTCTCTTTTTTCGATTTCACTTTCCAGTTCCCGTTGTGTGATGACCTGATCATAACTGCCGTAAAGAAATTCACCGGGTTTGTACTCTTCTGCCCCCGTAGCCAACAGGATCACCCCATGCTCAATATCAACTTCATGTTCACCCTGCAAACGACTGGTAAAATTTCCAACAGAACCGCTAACAGAATGCACAGTGGTGTTCATATACAAATCAATCAGCTCATGTTCTTTTACTTCTTTAATCTTCTGATTCATATAGGCAATCCAATCCTCATCATCCAGATTTTTTCGGAGGTAAATGAGGTTGCCTCCCAATTGATTCTCCTTTTCCACCAGATGAACCTTAAAACCCTGATTGGCCAAGGATAAGGAAGCATTCATACCGGATATACCCCCTCCAATTACCAAAGCAGATCTGTTCACTGAAATCTTGTTTAACACGATGGGTTCCTGCAGCCTGGATTTGCCTACACTTCCCCTTACCAGTGATTTGGCTTTTTGGGTAGCCTTTGCAGGTTCCTTTTGATGAACCCAGGAACACTGTTCCCGGATATCGGTCATCTCAAAAAGGTATTTATTCAGTCCCGCCTCGCGAAGCGTTTCCTGGAAAAGCGATTCATGGGTCCGGGGAGTACAGGAAGCAACCACCACCCGATTGAGTTCTTTCTCCTCAATGATCTCTTTAATCCTTTTCTGGGTATCCTGGGAACAGGTATACAATGTATGTTCTGCGTGGACAACACCGGGTAAGGTCTCTATATACCGGCTCACTTTCTCTACATCCACCACAGAAGCAATATTGACTCCGCAGTGGCAAACAAAAACGCCTATCCTTGGCTCGGCACCTTCTATCTTCTTTTCAACGGGATATTCCTTGGTTTGCACTTCCGTGTTGCGCACCGATTTAAGCATTTCACTGCATAATGCCGCGGCAGCACTACCCTGCATCACCGTTTCCGGAATATCTTTCGGCCCATTCCCGACACCACATAAATAGATCCCTTCTCTGCTGGAAGTTAAAGGTTGAAGGGATTTCTCCTCAAAGAATCCGAATTGATTCCTGTTAACATCCATAATATTGCCCGTATGATCTATGGCCGGATTGGCAACCAAGCCAACAGAAAGGACAACCATATCAAACTCCTCTTCCACTATATGCTGTCCATCGGTTTGATCGACAAATCTGAGCAAAAGGTTGCGATTGACCGGATTCTCTTTAACAGCCGATATCTGGCTCCGTACAAACCGTACGCCTGTTTCATTCTTCGCACTTTCGTAGAAATTTTCAAAGTTTTTACCAAAAGCGCGTATATCAATATAAAAAATGGTAGGCTCAATATCAGGATTGTGTTCTTTGGCTATGCTTGCTTCCTTAATTGCATACATACAACATACAGAAGAACAATAGTCATTTCCGGTAGTAACATCTCTGGACCCAACGCACTGTATCCAGGCTATCTTTTTGGGTGTTTTCCCGTCATAAGGCCTTTGTATATGGCCTTCATACGGCCCGGACGCGCTCAGTATCCTTTCAAATTGCATGCTGGTGATGACATTCGGATAGATTCCGTAACCATACTCCGGTTTTTTCCGGGCATCAAAAGGCAGAAATCCGCCGCTCGCTATAATGCCTCCAACATTGATTTTCCGTATGGTATCCTGCTGATGGTGATCAATGGCATTGGCCTTGCATGTTCTCACGCATTCCATACACTCTGCACAGCTACCGCACTGTAAACAACGTTTTGCCTCATTGATTGCTTCTTCCCGGGTGAAAGTTTTCTCTATTTCAGCGAATTCCTTGCTCCGCTTCCCGGGGTCAACCATACGGGGCCGCGTCCGCATTTTCCGGGTTTTATCTGCATATTCAGGCAATCCTTCGAAATTTCCCGGATAACTGACTGGCGTACGGTTGCTTTTAATATCCTCACCACTTAAATATCTGTCAATTGATTCCGCTGCCCGATGTCCTTGTGCTACGCACTCCACCAGCGAAGAAGGACCGAGAACCACATCGCCTCCTGCATAGACTCCATCCACAGAGGTCTCAAGTGTCAACGGATCTGTGGCTATTAAATCTCTGTCTTTCTCCAACAGATCTTCCACTCCCGAAAGATCACATTCCTGACCGATGGCCAGCATAAGGCTATCAGCGGGTACCACCTCTTTTTGATCCGGATCAACTTTCAGTGAACGATTGCCCTCTTCATCATACACCGTGTAACATTTTTCAGCTTCCAGACCTGTAACTTTTCCCTGATCACCAATAACTCTGGAGGGACTCCAGGAATCCATTATGGTAATGCCTTCTTCCAAAGCCTCTTCAATCTCCCACTCGTGAGCCGGCATTTCTTCTTTGGTTCGCCGGTACACAATTGTTACGTTTGAACCCATACGTAAAGCCGTACGTGCAGTATCTATGGCCACATTTCCGCCTCCGATCACTACCACATTTTTTCCCGGAGCGGTTTTTTCTCCCTCATTTACCCGTTTTAAAAAGGGGATGCCGTATTGTACACCTTCCAAATCACCTCCTTCAATGGGTATCTTTTTAGGGTTCTGCGCTCCAACGGCAAAAAATACCGACTGAAAACCTGCGTTCCGGAGATCATCCAATGTAAAATCCCGGCCATATGCCTGCCCGGTTTTAATCTCTATACCATCATTTATCAAAAGGTTGATCTCATAATCCAAATAGTCTTCCGGGAGCCTGTAATCCGGTATTCCCGTGCGCATCATTCCTCCGGGCTTTTCACCGGCCTCATATACAGTAACCTGATATCCTTTCTTCACCAGATCATGTGCACAGGTCAAACCTGCCGGGCCACCTCCTATAACGGCAACCTTCCCGCTTTTTTGCTGCGGGGGAGGTTCCTGCATCTCACCGGCAGACCTTTCAATAGATTCGCCTTTTTCCAGCAATTCTTTCTCATAATCGGCTGCAAATCGTTTCAGGTTCCGGACCGACACCGGCTCATCTATTTCGGAGCGGTTACAATTGCCTTCGCAAGGATGATGACAAATACGACCGCAAACCCCTGCAAAAGGCATACTTTCCCGGATCAAGTCCAGGGCCTCCAGAAACTTCCCCTTGGCAATAAGTGCAATATATCCCTGAACGTTCACTCCGGCTGGACAGGTACCCCGGCATGGCGGGGGATCACCTGATTTATCTATGGTAAAGACATTGGGGATAGCCTGTGGATATAATCTATAAATGGCCTTTCTGTCGGAGAGCTCACCATTAAAACTATCGCGTCTTTCTACCGGACATTCCGGTTCACATTCTCCACAGCCGTTGCATTTTTCCTCATCCACATAACGGGCCTTTTTATTGACAGTAACCGTAAAATTGCCTGCTTCACCCTCGAGACCCACAAGATCGGCATAAGAAATCACTTCAATGTTCAGATGACGACCCGTTTCCACAAGCTTAGGCGAGATCATACACATGGCACAATCATTGGTGGGAAACGTCTTGTCCAGTTTGGCCATGTTGCCACCAATAGCAGGCTCTTTTTCCACAAGATAAACTTTCAGACCCAGCTCAGCACTATCCAAAGCCGCCTGCATGCCTGCTATACCACCACCCAGAACTAAAACCGAACCGTTTTTTTCCTTATTCATAGTTGAAATGTGTAAAACTGATTTCCAATACAACTTTTTTTATACCATCAGATATAATCAAATAAACACCTTTTCCATTGTTAAATCATGAGATATATTCAGGACGACAGCTCCAGTTTTTCAAAATTCTTATCCAATCCAACTTCCCTGGGCTTAAGCCCGAATGCCAATCCCATCAATTGTGTAATAAAGGGTACGGGAAGAGGCTCATCAATAGAAAATTTACTTCGTATTTTGCCCTGTTTGGTATCTAAATTGGTCTGACACATGGGACATGAAACCGTTATACAATCTGCTCCCCTTAAACTTGCATCTTTCAGTATCTTTCCCACAAGGCCTTCCGAAACTGACTCCAATGTCAGAAACATACTTGCGCCACAACAATCGGTTTTATATGACCAGTCGATGGTTTCTGCACCCAGCGTTTTGACAATATTATCCATACTCATGGGATACTCCATGATATCAAAGGATTTCATTCCCGGTATACGGGTGTTTAAGCATCCATAATAAGAAGCTACCACCAAACCCGATAAAGGTTCGGTCACCTTTGAAGCGATCTGCTCCAGGCCGATTACATTAACGATGAAATCCAGAATATTTCGGACTTTAACCTTCCCTTCATAATGGTAGCCACTTTCACGGATCAAATCTTCACGCAACTGTTGATCCTGCATCAACTCATACTCAGTACTGGCAAGCCTTTGAAAACAAGAAGCGCAGGGAACTACAAGCTCCTCATAACCCTGTTCTTCAGCCTCGGCCAGATTTCTCAGGTTGAACATCAGATTCAACCGCTGGTCAATCGTCTTGACTGAAGTGGCACCACAGCAATTCCAGTTAGCCATAATAGAATAATCAACATCCAGAATGGAAAACACCTTTTCGATGCTTTTCAAATAATTGCCTGCGCTTGTCTCCAAACTGCACCCCGGGTATAAACCTATTTTTTTAACCATAATTTCTTTATTTGCAGAAAATCATCCTCTAATTCAATATAAAGCTTACAAAAGCTTATTCACTTTTCTCTTCCGGCGTCTTTTAGCCATCAAGTTACTCACCCAGCTCCGAAAACCCTTTACTGCTTTTGGGGGAAACAACTGAAGCTTATTCTTTAAAATCATCTTCGGAGCCAGCAATACATTCTTAAAGGGTTTACGAAGACGCAGATTGTATTCCCCCATAATAAAAAGTTCATGGGCTTTACCTCTGCGTAAAACATCACGGGTAAAAACCTGGTGGAACTTATAAACCTGAGGTATTTGAGGTTTCACGCTCCGATCAATGGCTTTCTGCTTCAGCTCATTCATCACAGAAGTAATATTTATATCATTGGGGCATTTTACTGCACATGCATAACAATTGGCACAAACCCATATGGTCCGGGAATTCAGAACCTTCTCTTCCATACCCAGGGAAGCAAGGTGTATAACCTGATGAGGCAAAACATCCATCTCCTCACCGACAGGACAACCATTGGAGCATTTTGCACACTGGTAACACAAAGAAGTGTCTCCCAAAGTATCACTGAAAGATTCTAATAAACTTGTTCCCATGACTTTACAATATCAATTGATTCATCCAAATAAATGCTCTATCTTTCCCTTCCTTTCTATAAACTAATAATCTTAACCAATACCTATCTGCTATAACCGAAAAATTATTCCTTATCGGGTATATGTGGGGTAAAGCTTTTATCAAACCTGCTTTTCACTTCTTTAAATTCTTTTGCCAGGTTGTCATACAGATCAATTGCCGCCCGTGACTTATTCAAGGTATAAAAATGAATGCCCGGAGCACCATTATTAAGCAAATCCCTACATTGATTAATGGCTATCTCCAGACCCCTTTTATACACCTCCTTGGGATCATCTTGATAAGGTTCTATTTTTTTGGCAATTTTCTCGGGAATGGTAGCTCCAATTTTGTTGGCAAATTTTTTAATATTCTTGTAATTGGTTATGGGAATAATTCCGGGAATAATTCGGCAACGAATGCCTTTCTGTTCGGCCTTATTAACAAAATCCCAATAGTATTTATTATCGAAAAACATCTGAGTGGTAAGAAAATCGGCACCTGCATCCACTTTGATTCTCAGATTGATCAGGTCCTCTTCCATATTAGGTGCCTCCAAATGTTTTTCCGGATAAGCACCTGCTCCAATACAAAAATCGTAATTCTCATTTACAAACCTTACCAGATTACTGCCGTAATTAAATCCATCCGGATTTTCAGGAAAGCTTGTTTGTCCTTTAGGCGGATCACCCCTTAACAACATGACATTCTCAATGCCCATATCCTGCAATACCCGCATATCATATGCTATTTTTTCTTTGGTTGCGTTAACACAGGTATAATGAGCCATACAAACAAATCCAAGATCATTATGAAAGAGATCAACCAGTTTGAATGTATTTTCCTGGGTACTGCCTCCGGCCCCATAGGTTACAGTAACAAATGAGGGATCCAGTTTAATCAGTTGACCTGCATTAATCCCAAATTTAATGGCACTTAAATAGTCCTTTGGAGGGAAAAACTCAAAAG
Source organism: Bacteroidales bacterium (assembly GCA_018334875.1). Lineage (NCBI taxonomy): Bacteria > Pseudomonadati > Bacteroidota > Bacteroidia > Bacteroidales > Bacteroidales bacterium. Next base: position 19,461 of record JAGXLC010000010.1, read on the forward strand.
AAAATGTTCTTTGCTGTTTCTTAAAAATTTCAGTTATCTTCATAAATATTCATTTTTTTATTTTTCACAATACCATTCAACATCAATATTTTAAAACTGCTTATTTATAATCCAAAACCGGATAAAGCCACTTTTCCGCTTCATCTATACCAATATTGGCTCTTGCTGCATAGTCGGCCACCTGATCTTTTCCTATTTTTCCAATACCGAAGTATTTGGATAAATCATGGGCCATGTAAAATCCGGCCACCGAGCTGGCCGGCTTCATAGCCAGGCTATCGGTAAGAGATATCCCTATGCTTTCTTTCACTTTCAGCAGTTCAAATATGTGTTTTTTCAGTGTATGATCGGGACAAGCCGGATAACCCGGCGCTGGCCGTATACCTTTATATTTTTCTTTGATCAGTTCTTCACTGCTCAGGTTTTCAGAAGGTTCATATCCCCAGTATTTTTTTCTCACCCATTCGTGAAGCACTTCAGCAAAGGCCTCAACCAACCTGTCGGAGAGCAGTCTGAACATTACACTATTATAACTGTCCCCTTCCTCCTTAAATTGTTTGACATATTTTTCTGTCTCAAAACCCGATGTCACGGCAAATCCTCCGAAATAGTCCTTAATTCCGGAATCGACCGGTGCTATGTAATCGCTTAAAGAAAAGGCAATTCCGTTCTTATCGCGCAATTGTTGCTGGCGTAACATGGGTATACGTTTCAAAACCTTCTTCCTTGAATCATCCTTATAGATCAGAATATCATCCCCCTCTGAATTGGCAGGAAACAAACCAATGATGCCCTTAGGCTTAAGCAGCTTTTCATTAACAATTTTATCAAGGATTTCCTGAGCTTCATCAAAAAGCCTGGAAGCCTCCCTGCCTACCTTTTCCTTTTCCAATATACTTGGGAAAACTCCTTTCAGTCCCCATCCATGAAAGAATGGTGTCCAGTCAATATATTTCCTCAACAGTTTCAGGTCAAAATCATGAAATTCTTTCGTGCCAAGCAAGCGGGGAACCACTTCTTTGGCTTTCCTGTAATTGTAAAAATACCGGTGTTTTCTTGCATCTTTCAGAGGCAGGAACTTTCTGGAACGCTTCCTTTTTTCATAACGGGTTTTAATATCCTTCTGTTCCTGTTTTATATTTTCTTTATAAAGATGGGCCTCACTATTTAACAGTTTATTGACTATTGAAATGCTTTTTGAAGCATCGGAACAATGGACTACAACACCGGAATAACGGGGAGCCAGCCTAACCGCAGTATGAACGCTTGAAGTAGTAGCCCCTCCTACCAGAACCGGGATATCATATTTACGTTTCTCAAGTTCCTCAATGAATTCTGCCATATGATCAAGCGAAGGTGTGATCAATCCGCTAAGACCTACCAGATCAGGTTGTTCTTTATCAATGGCTTCCAGAATTTCATCATTGGGCACCATAATACCCAGGTCAATGACCTCAAAATTATTGCTGTGCAACACAAGGGAAAGAATATTCTTTCCGATATCATGTACGTCTCCCTCAACAGTGGCCAGAAGTATTTTGCCTTTTGTGCCTGCTTTTCCAATGGTACTTTCCTTCTCTATATAAGGCATAAGGGTGGAAACGGCGCGTTTCATCACCCGGGCACTTTTAATCACCTGTGGTAAAAACATCTTCCCCTTTGCAAATGAGCTTCCTACTTTATCCATCTCTTCCATAAGGGGGCCTTCTATAATATTCAGCGCCTTATCATAATGATCTTTTAATTCCAGAACGTCTTCCCGGATATAAGTTGTTATCCCATGAGCCAAGGCATACCTCAGCCTTTTTTCCGGCCGGTTGTCGCGCCATTTTTTCTCAGGGGCAATGGATTTTTCCTCTTTTCCATACTCCGCGGTCAGTTCAAGTAATCTCTCCGTAGCATCCTTACGGCGATTGAATATTAAATCCTCTACGCGCCTGCGCAGTTTTTCCGGTATATCTTCCAATTCATATATCTGAGCCGGATTGAGGATGGCAAAATTCACTCCCGCTTTCCGGCTATGATGGTGAAAAACAGAATTTATCACATTCCTCAGATAATCATTCCCCCGAAAAGCAAAGGAAATATTACTTATTCCTGCATTAACCTTTGCATACGGCAGATTACGTTTAATCCATTCTACAGACTTAAGGAAATCCCACCCGTAATTATTGTGTTCTTCTATTCCTGTTCCAATGGCCAGCACGTTGGGATCAAAAACGATATCCTCGGAAGGAAACGCCAGCTTTTTAGTAAGTATTTCATAGGCCCGTTCACAGATTTCCACTTTTCGCCTGTAAGTATCGGCCTGGCCCTTTTCATCAAATGCCATCACTACAACAGCGGCTCCAAGATCCCGTATTTTTTCAGCCTTACGCTTAAAATCTTCCTCACCGTCTTTCAGGCTGATGGAATTCACAAGGCTTTTGCCCTGCAAACACTTCAAACCCGACTCAATCACATCGAAATGAGAAGAATCGATCATAAACGGGACCATGGCTATATCGGGTTCCGAACTTAAAAGATTTAAAAACTCAGGCATTACTCGCTTTGAGTCAATAAGCGGCTCATCCACGCTAATATTCAACATATCAGCACCAAGCTGAATCTGATCTCTGGCAAGACGCAGCGCCTCTTCAAAGTTTTCTTCTCTGAGGTATTTTGCCATTTGCCTGGATCCGCTTACATTTGTGCGTTCGCTGACCTTAATCAGGCTGGTCTTATCTTTTAAACTAAGGGATTGGAGACCGCTTAACTTGGTTGATTTTACATGAGCTTCCAGTTTTCTCGGGCTATACCTGGCGGCCTTTTCAGCAATAGCTTTTACATGTTCCGGGGTACTTCCACAACAAGCTCCAATAATATTTACACAACCATTTTGAAAAAAACTTTCCGTTTGCGCAGCCATCTCATCTGCGTACTGGTCATATTCTCCCACTTCATTAGGCAGACCGGCATTGGGATGGGCACTTACGTAAATTGCCGATTTCTCAGCAAGCCGTTTAAGATAAGGCCGTAGCTTTTCAGCCCCAAACGAACAGTTCAAACCAATGGAAAAAAGAGAAAAGGGTTGAAGTGAGTTATAAAACGCCTCCACAGTCTGACCGGATAAATTGCGTCCACTCTCTTCTGTGATGGTTCCTGAAACCATTACCGGAATATCAGAGCCGAATTTTCTGCGGATGGTATTTACCGCATAAAGAGCAGCTTTGGCATTAAGCGTATCAAAAACTGTCTCAACCATAACAAGGTCTACCCCGCCGTCAATCAGCCCCTGTGCTTGTTCCTGGTAAGCAGCAACGAGCTCATCAAAATGTACATCGCGATAACCAGGTCTATCAACCTCCGGGGAGAAAGATGCCATTTTCCGGGTCGGACCCATCGTTCCGGCTACAAAACGGGTTTTACGGGAATTCTTTCCGGCAAAATCCCTGACCGCTGCTCTGGCTAACTGAGCTGCCTGGTAATTGATCTCATGTACATAATTCTCCAGGGCATGCTCCTTCAATCCAAAATAATTTGCATTGAAACTATTGGTTGTAATAATATCAGCTCCTGCTTCCAGATATTTATCATGGATTGCCTTTACGATGTCGGGCTTAGTGAGGGTAAGCAAGTCATTCATTCCTTTAAGGGGAATAGAATGATTGCTGAATCTTTCACCACGATAATCTTTTTCTTCCAGATTTTCTTTTATCAGCATGGTACCCATAGCACCATCCAAAACCAAAATTTGATCTTTAATCCTGGAATACAGCTCATTTATTTTTGCCGGGACACTTTTCTTAAACATACGTAATTTCTCTGCTTTAGAAATTCTCCATTCCTGCATAAATTAATTCCTTTAAGTAATAAGCGGGATTGAATGATATCAAATATAAGGATGGCGTTTTTAATTCAGCCTAATGCTCAATAACAAATTTTTATCCATATAGACGGCTAACATATTTTATTCCATATTTGAACTATAATCCCTATAATTCTCATAATAAAACAGGTTTATCTGCATCATAGAATAATTTCTATGCAAACTTAAAGATAATTACCGAGAATAACAAAATTTATGGAACAATAATAAGTAGCTAAAAATCTAACTTTTACATGAATTCAGGTCATATAACTGTATCTCTGTTAATCACAATATATTCTGTTGAAAATAATTCGGGATGAAGATTATATTAAAGATGATCCAGACTGGCTCGGGTATTCTGCTCAATCCGTTTTTTAACATCTTCTGATTCCATATACTGGAATTGCTCTCCGGTAATTTTTTCGAACAGTTCTATATACCTTTGGGAGACCTGTTCTACAAATTCATCCGTCATTTCAGGAACCTCCTGCATATCCTGGCCCTGAAAGCCCTGATCAATCAGCCATTCTCTGACAAATTCCTTAGAAAGTTGTCTTTGGGGCTCACCCTTTTGAAAACGCTCCTGATATCCATCAGCATAAAAATATCGGGAGGAATCGGGTGTATGAACCTCATCGATCAGGTAGATCTTCCCATCTTTCTTTCCAAATTCATATTTGGTATCCACAAGTATGAGTCCTTTATCGAGGGCCATTTGAGTCCCCTGTTCGAATAACTTCAGGCTGTACTCCTCAAGCAGCTCATAATCTGCTTTACTTACCAACCCATTCTGAATGATTTCCTCCCTGGATATATCCTCATCATGTCCTTCATGAGCTTTTGTGGTAGGGGTGATAATGGGCCGTTCAAATTTCTGATGTTGTTTCATGCCTTCAGGCAAAGGTTCTCCGCACAATGATCTCTTTCCTGCCTTATATTCTCTCCAGGCATGACCGGTAAGATAACCCCGTACAACCATTTCCACCGGAAACGGGTCCGTTTTGTGGCCAACCATAACATTGGGGTCGGGTGTTTCAATTTTCCAGGTCGGCACAATTTCAGCACCGGCATCCAAAAACCGGTCAGCAATTTGGTTAAGCACCTGTCCTTTATAAGGGATGCCCTTGGGTAAAACCACATCGAAAGCAGAGATCCTGTCTGTGGCAATCATAACCAGATACTCATCATTAATATCATACACGTCACGCACTTTTCCGTGGTATACATCTTTCTGACCCGGAAAATTGAAATCTGTTCTTACAATCGGTTCTTGCATAACTATTGTTTTTTATTTGTTTTGTTTTCCATATATCTACTATAAGCATCCACTATTTGTTTAACCAATTCATGACGAATGATGTCTCTTCGGTCAAAATACACGATGGAGATGCCCTCAATATCTTTTAGAATCCCCATGCCTTCTATAAGACCGGACTTTTGTTTTCGTGGCAGATCAATCTGGGTGATATCTCCCGTTACAATAAACTTAGCGTTTTTTCCCATGCGGGTAAGAAACATCTTTAATTGATTAACGGTGGTATTCTGGGCTTCATCCAGAATAACAAAAGCATTATCGAGTGTCCGGCCCCTCATGTATGCCAATGGAGCAATCTCAATTATTCCCTCTTCAATAAATTCAGCCAGTTTCCTGGGGTGAAACATATCCCTCAGGGCATCATAAAGGGGCTGCAAGTAAGGATCGAGTTTCTCCTTCATATCTCCCGGAAGAAAACCCAAATTCTCCCCTGCTTCAACGGCCGGACGGGTCAAAATGATCCTGCGGACCTGTTTCTCCTTGAAGGCTTTAACAGCTAGAGCGATAGCGGTATATGTTTTACCGGTTCCCGCCGGGCCTATTGCAAAAATCAGATCGTTATCATCATTGGCCTCCACAAGTCTACGCTGATTTACCGTTCTGGCCTTTATCGGCCTGGCATCTATTCCATAAAGCAGGGCATCCTCACTTTGCTCCTTGCTTTTCATCATCTCTTCCCCTTCCCCTTCATCATAAAGGAAAGCTTCAAACTCATTCTCCTTCAGATTACGGAATTTATGCATATATTCTATAATGAGATCAAGCTTTTCTTCAAACTCGTTAATCTCTTCTTCTTCGCCCTTTACTTTAATTTCATTACCACGAGCAATTATTTTGAGTTTTGGAAAACGATTCTGTAATTTCTCAAGTCGGTTGTTCTTAACGCCAAACAGGTTTACGGGTTCTACACCCTCTAAATATATAACCTTTTCCATCATAGAATTTAAACAAATATTATTTACTTTTGATCTCTACATCATTCTACATTTAGAAAACAAAACTAATAATTTATTTATTATTGAACACAATGCATTCTCAATTGTTTCGGGCCTGTTAAAAGCAGCAATCTTTTCCCTATGATGCCAATAATTACCTTAACAACCGACTGGAATAAAAACGACTTCTATACTGGTGCCCTGAAAGGTAAAATCTTAAGCCATTCCAGGGAAGCGCAGATCATCGATATCAGCCATCAGATAAAATCTTTCAATATCCCTGAAGCTGCATTCATTGTAAGAAACACCTATCACCATTTTCCTGAGAATACGATACATATTATAGCCGTTAAATCGGAGCCATCACAAAAAAACCCTACCATTCTGGTAAAAAAGGATAATCAATATTTTCTTTCAGCGGACAATGGTATTTTCGGACTTATATTCCAGGAAGAGCCCGAACAAATTATAAAGATAGACCAAACCTCAGCATTACCAACATTCCCCACTCTGAACCTCTACACGGAAATTATCCGGAAAATCCTTTCAGGAGTTTCCCCGGAAAAACTTGGAGAAAAAAAGGAAGAATTCAACAAACGCATACCATTACGACCCACTATTGATGAATCGGTAATCATTGGCAGTGTGGTTTACATCGACTCCTATTCCAATGCCATTACCAATATTACCGCCGATCTGTTTTACCGTATTGGAAACAAGAGAAAATTCCAGATTTTCGTTCAAAGCAATACCAATAGAATCAATAAGATCAGTAAAAACTATAATGAAAACCCCGAAGGAGAGCTTCTGGCGCTGTTCAACTCATTAAACCTGCTGGAAGTAGCCATGAATGGAGGGAATGCTGCAGAAATACTGGCACTGGATACCGATTCGACGGTTAGAGTACGATTTTATTAAAAATTAAGTCAAACCATGAAAAAAGAACTGAAAGCATTTGAGCGACTTTTAAACATCATGCAGGAGCTCAGAACGAAATGTCCCTGGGACAGGAAACAAACCATGGAAAGTCTCAGGAACCTGACCATAGAAGAAACCTATGAGCTGGCTGACTCCATTTTACAGCAAGATATGCCTGAAATAAAAAAAGAGCTGGGTGATCTTCTGCTTCATATTGTGTTTTATTCCAGAATTGCCGAAGAACAAAAAGCGTTTGACATAACAGATGTTATGGAATCGTTGTGTGACAAGCTGGTAGAAAGACACCCCCATGTTTTTGGAGATACCAGGGTTAAAGATTCCAAAGAAGTGGAAGAAAACTGGGAAGAGATCAAAATGAAAGAAGGGCAGAAGTCGATTCTTGCCGGGGTTCCCGATTCATTACCCGCCCTGATAAAATCAAACAGGATACAGCAAAAGGTCAGGGGTGTCGGCTTCGATTGGGATCAAAAAGAACAGATATGGGATAAGGTGAAAGAAGAACTGGATGAACTTCAGCAAGAAATAAATAAACAACAAAAGGAAGAGATCGAATCGGAATTCGGGGATCTGCTTTTCTCCATTATCAATGCGGCAAGATTGTATGATATCGATCCTGAAAACGCCCTGGAAAAAACCAATAAAAAATTCATCAAACGGTTCAAATATCTGGAAGAACATACCATCAACAAAGGAAAATCACTTAAAAATATGACCCTGGATGACATGAATGTAATCTGGGAAAAAGCAAAGAAGGATGATGAAAAAAAGGATGGGGGATAATATCATGCCACTATACCGGACTGATTGGTTGATTGATTGATTGGTTCCCAGTTAAATCCGTCGAAAAAAGAATATTCCAAAAGTATATGCCCCGGAAATCGATAAAATCTAATGCATCAAAATTTTATAAAACTCATTATTATGGCACCAGAAAAAGGTAAAAAATTCTCTCAAAAGGTAAAAGACTCTAAAAAGTGGGAAAAAGCAGAAATGCTCTATTCCGAATTGCATACCGAATTATCAATGCCGCCTATGTTAAATTTAGGAGATCCTATTACTCCCGATGAAATAAATACAATGCTAAAGCACATCATTGAAACTTGCGAGGCGTTTTATCCTGCTTATATGGAAAGGGGGGTACGAAATATCATTTATGACTATGAAGCAGCGGTAAAAGATACAGATACCGGTTTTGAAATATTTTTACAGCTTGCAGATAAGACTGGAATGGAAGACGAATTTGATACATTTTCGGAAAACCTGGAAAAAAAATGGCGGTGGGATCTTATCGCGAAATATGGAAAAGAAATGATAAACCAATATCCCCGTAATGCTTTTTATTATGACATTACCTCTCATGCCCTGGCTTTTCTTAACCATGAATATGAGTCGTTAAAACTGGGAGAGAAATCAGTAGAACTTGATCCCAACAACAAATACTTCACCAACAACTTGGGGTTTAATTATATGATATTCAACCATTTAAAAAAGGCAGCCAAAATGTTTGAGAAATCGCTTAACATTGATCCTGAGCATAAGCATGCAGAGAATAATTTAAACGAATGTAAATATTTATTAAAAAACAATCTTACATTAAAGGATTATTATCTTTCCCCGCCTGATCTTGATAAAATAGAAAAACTTGCCGATGATGACGAATGGGAAGAGGTGGATAAATTAATAGGGGACATTAATTTTCAAAAAGAATTAATGTTCCAGTTGCTTACAGCTCCTGACCATATGTATAAAGATTATCCACATCCCAGGCTATTTTCAACATTAGAACCGTTTTTCCGGTTTACTTCTTCATTAGAGCAGTCTTATCTTTTAAATGAAGACATAGATTTCTTTAGTGATCATTTCCGAGCCATCATCCACAAGTTTATATTCAAACATGCCGATGTGGATGACGAAATATTACAAGAAATATTTGAAGGTATTCTTCTCTTTTATGGGTTCCTCTCGGACCATGGCACAATCGATAAAGATAACTTTCTTGATTTTAAGGAAAAAATTTCCGGGATGAAAGATGAGATGTTTACAAAAATGCACAGATATAATGAAATACGTCATGATTATTCAATTTCAGATGAGGAGAAGGAAAACATCCGAGATGAATTGTTTGAAGGTGATCATATGTGGCAGATGCTATAACTTACTTGAGTTCGGGTTAAAAAGCTAATTTTAATGCACAAGGTGCTCAGCGGCTAATTTAACTTTTTTCTAATCAATGTAATAATCTTTATACCTTTGGTCAGGAGAGAGCCGCCTTTTTAGAATTGTCCCTGCTCTGTCAATAATCAAACAATGATTACTCCTTGTTTTCATCCTGCTCCTCAGCATTATTCTGAGAGTCCGTATCTTCCTGTTCCTGTTCCCCTTCCCCTTCCTCTTCTTCAGATTCTTCAAAATTCAGCATATCGAGTCTCTGAAGGGTATTGTACCAGGTCAATACCTTTTTGATATCAGAAGTATATACCCTTTCCTCATCATATTCGGGAATCACTTCAGCAAAATACTGTTTCAGCTCCGATCCTTTTGCCTTCTTGGGATTTAAAGATTTTCCGCCTTCTTCATGCTCATGGATGGCTTTAAATACTTCTTTTAGCTCCATATCACCATTTTCTGTATAAATGCTGATGTCCTCAAGTGAATTGATCCGGGCTGTGGGATCGGCATTCATGCGTTTCTGCGTTTCCAGATTTTCAACGATAATACCATTCCGGCTTTTCTTCAAATGCTTATACAACCCGCTGTAACCTGAAATTGCAAGAATATCTTTCAACATGGCTCATCCATTTGGTGAAATGCAAATATAGAATAAACAATCATTTCAAAAAAATGGTAAATAATTTATTTGTCCGGGAAAGGGGTGATTTTTTATCATAAAAAGGCTATCAGTGCAAGTTTCTTTCCTTTTTGATTTTCTCATAGGCTTCATTAACCTTCTGGAATTTCTGATGGGCTATTTTCTGAAAATCTTCTCCCAAATGGCTTACTTTATCAGGATGATATTTATTGGCCATTTTCCGGTATGCCTTTTTAATCTCCTCGTTTGAAGCTGACGGATCCACCTCAAGTATTTTATAGGCATACCCGGTTTCTTCGATAAACATCGATTTAATTGAATTCTTATCTTTCTGGGAAATCCCCAGCCTGCCGGAAATAACCTCAATAACATCCAGTTCCCGCTCATGCACCCTTCCATCGGCACTGGCTACTCCAAAAAGAAAATGAATAAGCTGCAAACGGGAAGAATAATCCAGATTGGACCTGATCTGATCACATACCTGGTAAAGCGGGATATCCCGGTTCAGGAGATCTTTCAGCATTTTAACGGCTTCCGAAGCAGTTTCGCTGCCAAATGTTTTGACAAAATACTGTTTTACATAGTTAAGCTCGGAGCGCATCACTTTATTGTCGGCTTTCATGACAGCCGCCACCAGCACCAGGAGACTCATTACATAGTCTCCTTTTGTAGTAGATGATTTAGAGCCTAAGGATTTCGTTGCATTGGTTTCATCAATCACCGAACCTAAAACAAAACCGGCTATCCCTCCGAGCGGGCCTAAAAAAGCCCAACCCAGACCGCCTGCAATCCATTTGGTAAACTTGCCCATAACAAAAATTATTTCCTGGTTAACTGTTTGTGAATTTCAAGAATCTGTGGTATGACCATTTGCGAGTCATCATTATAAATTACAGCTTCGACACCTGGTATTTTTTCTTCATCTTTCATCTGATGCTTCATCCTGGCCTTAATGTGTTCCCTGTTTGTGTTATCCCTCTGCATTACCCTTTCAATTCTTAATTCCTCAGGAGCATATACCAGAATATTAAAATCCAAATCTTTATAGAACCCACTTTCAAACAAAAGTGCCGCTTCTTCAATTACATAGGGAAAAACAGATTCCCTTGCTTCTGCCCATTTCAGAAATAATCTCCTAACAGCCGGATGAACTATATTATTTATCTTACGTAACGCTTCCCTGCTGTTGAATATTTTTGAAGCCAGAAGGGCTTTCTTTATTCCTTGTTCATCATATATTTCCCGGCCGAAATATTCAATCACCGCGTCTCTTACCTGTGGATCATCATTTAGCAGCCTTTTAGCCTCCTCATCGGCATAAAAAACCGGTGCGCCAAGCTTTTCGAAAACCTGGCATATCAAAGTCTTACCACTTCCTATGCCTCCTGTAACACCTACTTTAGTCATCCTTCCTTTCGACAATGTAATCCACCTCTTGTGGCGTATAGCTATAAGACCTTAAATAATCAGGAGCATTCTCAACCACGACTTTCAACTGTTCCCTGCCCTTCCTGACCTCTTCATAATCAACATAAACTTTAAACAATTCAGGGATGACCTCGTCATAATTACTCAACCCCACCAGATAAGTTATCTTCACTGAAGAAGGAAATGTTCGCACAACAAGGGAGGGGGGACAGTTTCTTACAGAAATGTCTTTTTTTAAGCTCCCTTCTGTAAACTGTTCCACAGGAATTCGCAAATTGACCTGATCGGTCGAATATTCAACCTGTTCATGCACCTTATGTAAATCCACTTTGGTTTCCAGTGTAGAGGTCAGATCAGAAAACTCCCTATATTGAGTCCTTACATTGTTTACAGTATCCAAAACCGAGCGGGGTCCCGATACTTTGATGCTATCCGGCTCAATACTCACATTGCTCTTAAGCATCATCTGTTTATCAAAACTGTACTGAATATCCCCCTCAACCGCCACTACTTTAGAAGTCCGCTCGGTAAATTCAAAAAAGAGCGTATCAGGAACAATTTCAAGAACCTCCATATTCGGACTCAGTTGCTGGGTTATCCTTGATCGGATGGATCCGGTGGGAATATAATATTTCAGACTGCTCTCCCTTCCCTGGGATTTTAAATCATAAGAATCAACCTGAAGCATTAACGGACTCAAATTACGGGCCAACTTATATTCCAAAATCTGAAAACCCTGCCCTCTCACCTTAAGTTGCAAAGCTGAGGGCAAATCTCCCACCAGAATCTTATCTTCCGGAAAATCATCGTATTGAACCGGGTATCGAATTCCGGTAACATAATCATCTTCCAGCTCATTCAAAAACCACAGGACGGTGGAGATGATAAGAAATACTAAAAATACACTCAGCTCTTCCCTGTATTTTGAGGCTTTAAAATTCTTAAAAAATGTTGCCAGTTCCTGGAAATTAAACTTCACCTTTATAGAGTTAAATCAATTCTCCCAAAAATAAATGAATTATTACTGGAATACCAATAATTCGGGAGAATTAATTTTATCTTTTTTCGCCAAGATCTTTTGCGTCTTTCAGGATGGCATTTTTATCCACCTTGATCCTGCTCTGGTCTTCTACTTCAAGAACGACTGTCTGATCGGTTACACCTACTATTTTACCGTACATTCCCCCTGTAGTTATTACTTTATCTCCATTTTGCAATGACTGGCGATATTTCCTTAATTCTTTCTGTTTTTTAACCTGTGGGCGGATCATAAAAAGATAAAAAACCACAATAATCAGTAAAAGTGGCCATAACGAAACCAAAGGATTCTGACCTTCTCCGCCTTGTGGAGACGCCATTAAAATTTGAAATAATTGATTCATAGTCATCATTTTTAATCTATAATTTAGTTCATTAATACACTGGCTTTTATTGTTAGCCTATGTTTGTTATCGGGTGAATTGGTTTTTAGAATCACCGTTTTGTATTGATTTCCCCTTCTTCCTGCGCTGTCAAATATCACCTCAATATGACCTTTTTTACCGGGTTGTATGGGCGTGGTATCATATTCCGGAACGGTGCACCCGCAACTCGCATACGCATCTTCTATGATCAGCGGGGAGCCTCCTGTATTTTCAAACTGAAAAGAATAAGATACCTTCTCGCCCTGTTTAATACTGCCAAAATCATAATATACCTGCTCAAAAGTAATCTCAGGCGGAGCTCCTCCCTGGTCTTCCGAATTCTTTTCCGCGTTTCTGTCGGATCCACTTTTTAAACATCCGGCAGCAACCACCGAAAATATCCCAATAAGATAAAAGAGCCTATACCACATCCTTACTGCAAAATTAAACAAAATATTTAGAATGAATGAAATAATCCCAAAATCGTTATGCCTCCCCTATCAATCCCCGGCCGTGTTTTTGTATTCTGTTTTCAGCCTTCAGTTGAGTGATGATTTTATCAAGGATTCCATTGATAAAGATATTGCTCTTCTTTGTACTGTAAAACTTGGCAATATCAATGTACTCATCCAAAGTTACCTTAGTGGGTATTGAAGGAAATTCGAGCATCTCCGTAATGGCCATCTTCATGATCAAAATGTCCATAACAGCGATTCTTTCCAAATCCCAGTTTTCTGTATTCTCCTTAATCAGATCATCAAATTCAGAATATTTCATGATTGTTTTCTTCAGAAGCTGCCTGGCAAAATCTTTATCCTCATTTTTTTTAAATAATGGGGAAACAAGTGTTCCGGTAGGTTCATCTTCTTTCAGATTATTAAGCGTATTGGCAATGGTGCTTATAAGAAGGTCAACTTCATCGTTCCAATAAATGCTTTCCTCTTCTAGTTGCTGATATAATGGTTCATAATCCGCTAAAAAATGAGTATATATCTGAATGACCATTGTTTTGTCTTCATCATAAGACCTTTCGGGATTATCCATATAGGCTGTGAATAATTCGGATTCGGCGAGGTGGTTATAAAAATTCTTAAGAAAATCCTTTTTCTGGGACCATCCCAGTTTTTTCCGTTTGAGATAATTTCTTAAATCTTCATTATTCTCTATCTGCCGGATGACCTGATTGTCTATAAATTTGGTGTTCGGATTGAGATCCTCATAGATGGGTGCTTTTTTATTGCGGGCTATTTCAATTCTGTTTTCAGCGTATTTACGCAGATCTACCACAAAATAAAGCAGCTTGTGATACAGATCATAAAACTTATCAATGCTAAAGAACAATTCTTTTTCGCATTGATCAATGGTCTTATCTTCTGAAAAGATATAGGAGAAAATTATCTGTAAGACCTTAATTCTTATGATCCTTCGTGTAATCATTCTTCCGGTTTATAAAAAGCTGTTTCGTAATTCTAAAACCGGGTGCAAAATAAATGAAAAAATGACCTAAAAGAAAATTCAAAAGAGGAATTCATGAAAATAATTAATTAAAGAATGGAATTATATTGGATAAAACCATGTGGCTGCCAATAAATTTTTTCGAAATCAAATGGTGCATTTTTCAAAAAAGATACATTTGTAAAAAGTAATCCACTAATTATTTTATACTTTTGTTTCTAATAAAACTTTAAAAGCAATTAATGATGGACGGATACGAAAACAAAGAAGGACAAGGATTTGAACAAGAGCAAGAACAGGAACAAAGCCAAGGACAGGAACAACAAGAGCAAGGTCAGGAACAACAAGAGCAAGGTCAGGCACAAAGTGGGAGCGACATTATTTATTCCCAAGTCATTAGAGCAGGAAAAAGAACTTATTTTTTGGATGTGAAAGCCACACGTAAAAACGATTATTATCTGACTATCACTGAAAGTAAGAAAAGATTCAAGAGAAACGGAAAAAGATTTTTCGAAAAACACAAAGTTTTCCTATACAAGGAAGACTTTGACAAATTCACGGAGGGCCTGGAAGACGTCATTAACTTTATTAAAGAGGCAAAAAGCGATGAGATGAATCAGGAGGAAGATCAAAACAACCAACAAAAACAGGAAGAAGAAAATTCAAGTTACACTTCGGACGTAAGATTCGAAGATCTGGAGAACAAATAAGACCGTTTCAGAAAAAAAATTAAAGGGCCGAATGAACAAATCGGCCCTTTATTACACATTCAATCAAGCCCAAACCTGATTTGTTATAGTCATACCAGATTATACAAAGGTGAAATTAATCTTTCCTTTTCGAGGGTATTCTCCCTGCCTTAATTAACCGCCCGGCAAAAGCAAAAAACCTCAACCTCACACTTGCGGGCAATCCCAACTCGGAAAAAAT
>JAGXLC010000011.1 GCA_018334875.1 Bacteroidales bacterium
GTCCTACTGTGATAGGCAGTATAACACCGGGAAAGAGAACCGTATTTCTCAAAGGTAGAATGGGCACAGTATCCGGTACTTCTACCTTGTTCATGGATTCTTCCTGCTCATCTGTAACCAAAGGTATAAATTCCGCTTTTTCGGTATCTTCGTCAAATAAGATCAAATCTTGCCAATCGTTTTTTTGATGTTTTTTCCTGCTCATATTTTACCTTGCTTGTCCTTTAGATTTTACTGTCAAAATGACGTTAGTGAAAAAATATTCTATATTATGTTGGATTGTCAATAGTTATGCCAAAACATCCTACAGAATCCACCATTCTGTTTTATAACGGTAAACCGGCGTGTTGGCGGGAAAATGTAGGGGCCGGGTAACTATTGGAATTGTCTGTATTTACTGGTTCTGTGAAATATTTCAGTCTGTATGTCCGTTCTAAACCCAGAAACCGGCCTTGTAAACATTAAAGAGAAAAGATTTTCCCCACTGTAATCATCAAAAAGAATACAATTCTTGATAGAAGGAGACCGGATTTAATCAAAAAAAGCCCCGTTTTGGGGCTTTTTATTCATGAAGAAATTATTGATTGCTCTTGTTTCTTCTTTTTTCGTAATGTTTTTTGTATTTGTTCATGAATTTATCAACCCTACCTGTACTGTCTACCAATTTCCTCTTACCTGTATAAAAAGGATGAGAGGTATCGGAAATTTCCAGTTTAACCAGGGGATATTCATTTCCATCATCCATGGTGATGGTATCTTTGGTATTCACCGTTGATCTCGCCGTAAAGGTATCCCCGTTTGACATGTCTTTGAATACCACCAATCTATAATTTTTGGGATGGACGTCCTTTTTCATTTTTCTTTTTTTTGGTTTTTACACAAAATGGATGGCAAAATTACGGAGGATTATTTGAAAAACAAAACATCAACCATTAAAATCATAATTTATTCTCTGCCTGCTATTAGAGATAGTAGTCTGAGTATTTCGATGTATAACCAGATCAGCGTGATCATGAGCCCAAAAGCACCATACCATTCCAAATATTTCGGAGCTCCTGCCTGGCTTCCCTTATGTATGAAATCGAAATCCAGAACCAGGTTCAGTGCTGCGATGATTACAATAACCACGCTTATTCCTATGCCGAGTGGTGAGGACTGAAATATGGCAAAATTTACACCAAATAGCCGAAGCATAATGGAAACAAAATAAAGTAAGGCTACCCCTCCTGTAGCAGCAATCACTCCCATCCGAAATTTTTTGGTAACCTTGATAACTCCGGTCTTATATGCAGCGAGGAGCGTGAACATGGTTCCGAAGGTTAATCCAACTGCCTGAATGACAATTCCGGAGAATTGCGCTTCAAGTATGGCTGACAGCCCGCCTAAAAATAAACCCTCCAGGACGGCGTAAAGCGGGGCAGTAATATTGGCCCATGTCCGTTTGAAAATGGTTACCATTGCAAGAATAAAACCGCCGATAGCGCCTCCAATAAGCCAGGGCATTACCGCAGAAGCTCCTGCTTCCATTGTTGCTGCATTAAAAAACAGCCTCCAGGTATAGAATGCCCCCAGTATTACCAATCCAAACATGAGCAGTGTTTTATTGACGGTCCCGTCAATGGTCATGACTTCGGCCTGTGTCTGAGTCCGGCTTGCTGTACGGAACATTTCTTTTGACAGGACCGGATTGGTCGATCGAGCTATTCTGTTATTCATAGTTTAAGTTTTTGATTTTTTCTTCAAACTTCATACCCTTTTGGATTTGATCAGTTGTTCCTGTACAGGATTTTCTTCACAACTTTTTGTTTTCATCTTTATTATGCCGATGTATAAGAAAAATTAACCCTCAAAGTTGATTTTATCTTTAATATAATAATGATTTCGGCTTTCGGAATTTCTGGATACCAATTCCCCCAAAAAGCCTGCAACGAATAATTGTGTTCCGATAATCATGCAGGTAAGCGCTATATAAAAATAAGGACTGTCAGTGACCAGTCTTGCGGAGATGCCATGAGCCAGAAAATACAATTTGTGTGCACCCAGCCACAGAGCCGCCAAAAAGCCAATAATGAAGATAACGGTGCCTATGGTACCGAAAAGATGCATGGGCCTTTTGCCAAATTTGGTAATGAAGATAATGGACATCAGATCCAGAAAACCTTTGATGAATCTGTCTAAGCCAAACTTGGTCTTCCCATATTTTCTTTTCTGATGTTTCACCACTTTTTCCCCTATCTTGCTGAAACCTGCTCTTCGAACCAATACGGGAATATACCGGTGCATTTCTCCGTAGACTTCTATGTGCTTTACTACCTCATTTCTGTATGCTTTCAATCCGCAATTAAAATCGTGTAATTTGATTCCTGTGACGAAGCGTGCCGTTTTGTTGAAAAACTTACTGGGTATCCTTTTGGATAAAGGATCGTGTCTCTGTTTTTTCCATCCCGATACAAACTCATATCCCTCTTCTTTGATCATCCGGTATAATTCCGGTATTTCATCCGGGTTGTCCTGAAGATCGGCATCCATGGTTATGACTACATCGCCTTTTGCCTCTTTAAATCCGAGATGAAGCGCTGCCGATTTGCCATGATTTTTCCTGAAACAAATCCCTTTAACCGCTGAATATTTGTTGCTTAATTCCTTGATTTTTTCCCAGGAACCGTCCGAGCTTCCGTCGTCTATAAAAATGACCTCGTAGGTGAATTTGTTTTCATCCATTACCCTCTGTATCCAGTCTGTAAGCTCGGTGAGTGAGCCGACTTCATTGTACAGCGGGATGACGACTGATAAATCCATTAAAAATAATGCTTTTTTATTGATCAAATATCGGTTTATCTTTTTTGAGGAATGCAGATGTTATAAGTGAAAATATGAAACCCAGTAATGCATAAGAGAGGACAGAGCTTATCAGCATCATGAAGGGAGAGCGAATCTTTCTCTGCATTTCTGTGAAGGTTTCAACCTGATCAGGGGACATACCCTGGTTCAGCATTTCTTCCTCGAATATTTTCATGCTTTGTTCCAACAATCCGGGGTCAATTACAGCATATAACAAATAAGTGAATATACCTACGATAATGCCGGTGAATACACTTATTACTACTCCATAACCCAGTGCTTTGCTATAAGAGATATAACCTTCCAGAAACTGATCTCTGTATGAACGGGTGCCTATAACAATGCCCCCGATAAGAATCAGGTAATTGATAATGCCGAGGAAGAAATTTTGGTCAATGAGGTTATTGGTTGAATAGAGAAGCAGGGTATAAACAATAAGGACCAATCCGGTGATTAAACCATAAGTCATGGTACTTTTAAGATATGTATTTTCCTGTTTTCCTGTGTTTTGAGGTTGACTACTGGTATCCATATCGTTTATATTTTTTTGTAATAATTTGACAAGCAAAGATAGAATTTTATAGGCAAATGATTTGTTAATAAAAGTAATTTTTCTAACTTTGCATTTCCGGGCAAGTCTCATACGACCAGCTCCCGCTAAATTCCCCCAGGTCCGGAAGGAAGCAAGGGTAGGCGGTTGAGCGGTGCGATATGAGTCGCTTGTCCGGATTTTATTTCCTGCTATTCTGTATTAACCAATTCATGTTTCTCCTGTGTTTTCCCGGCCGGTTGTTTTTACTAACATTTAAGCTGGTAAGCAGATAGAGACCCAGGGGTATCAACTACCGCCTTTCAACGGGGTAAATAAGGAAATAAAGAAACATTTTATTAAATATTTAAAAAAGAGGTGCGTAAAAGTCAACTGCGAATAATTTCCGGGGGCCAAACCGGCGCGGACCGGGCAGCACTCGATTTTGCCCTGCATTATGGCATAAGCTGCGGCGGTTATTGCCCAAAAGGAAGAAAAGCTGAAGACGGCCCGATTCCGGAGGTCTATCCTCTTAAAGAACTCCCTTCATCAAGTTATAGCGACAGGACTAAAAAGAATATAGAGGCCTCCGATGGCACCCTGATATTTAAAACAACCCGGTCCGGATTGGATCGGGGGAGCCATCTGACACTTGAATACTGTAAAAAGATAAACAAACCATGGTTTGTTTATCTTTTAAGAGAACAGCCGGACAAAATTAATCCCGAACTTTATAAATGGATTCAGGATCAAAAAATCATGACATTGAATGTAGCCGGTAACAGAGAAAGCAATTCTCCGGGTATCTACCGGTTGGTTTATAAAGTGCTGGTAGAATTCTATCAGAATTATTTCTCATAGTGCTTTTTAAGTATATTGATATAATGTTTCATATAAATTGGCAGATCAATAGGTCTTCTGCTTGAAACCAGATTTTTGTCAATTACCACTGCCTCATCTGTCCAGGTGGCCCCCGCATTCTCCATATCATCTTTGATGGCCGGTGTACTGGTTACTCTTTTTCCTTTGAGAATGTTTGCAGATATCAAGACCCAGCCGGCATGGCATATCTCTCCGATGGGTTTCTCCTGTTCATTCATCATACGGATGAATTCAGTCACTTGTTTGTACCTTCTCAGTTTGTCAGGAGCCCATCCACCGGGCACGAGTATACCGTGATATTCCTCCGGGTCCAGCTCGGAAAAACCTATATTAGCTGTGGCAGGTACTCCATGTTTACCGTAGTATTGAGCATTGGCTTCCTCACCGGCCAGATGAACGGTAATACCTTCTTCCCTTAATCTGATTACCGGGTACCATAGTTCCAGATCTTCGTAACTTTGGTGAACCAGGTTAACGATCTTTAGTTTTGATAAATTCATTTTGAACCTCCTCTTTTTACAAGTTCAACAGATTATTCGGAACTTTGGTTCATGGTTTTCTACAATTTGATGATTGAATTTTTAAAAATTATACTGAAAAACTATAAAGTTAATTTGGCAGTACTTTTTCTATGACAATATTTCATGAAACTGACAGAAGTTGTTTTGGCACAAAATATGTAAATATGGAAATATGTAACTATAAATTTATGAAATATGATGGAGATAAAAGACATCCGTTCCTTTGACGAACTAACTAAAAATCTTGGAGTTAAACAAAGAACATTTTTGCTGTTGTATAAATCCGGAAGTGAAAAGAACGTTTGTGCCTATGAAAATTTGCAGAAGGCAGCTTCTGCTGCGGAAGAAGACGTAAATGTTCTGGCAGCCGATGTCAAAGAGGTTCGGGATATCCATACCCGCTACCGTATTCAGACAGCACCTACATTACTTGAATTTGAAGGGAGTGCTTATAAAAACTCGATTAAGGGATGTCAAAATACCGATTATTATATTGCTCTGTTCAAAAACACCTTGTTCGTATCCCGTCATAACGGGGAACAAGAACAAAAGCGGGTTGTGGTTTATAGTACCCCGACATGTCCCCATTGCACCAGTCTAAAAAATTATCTGCGAAAAAATCAAATTCAGTTCAGAGATATTGATGTTTCAAAAGATCAAAAAGTGGCACAGGAATTGGTAAGGAAAAGTGGGCAGCAAGGTGTACCTCAAACGGAAATCAACGGAAGAATAATAGTGGGTTTCAATAAACAGAAAATTGATGAATTGTTGGAAATATAAGCATAATAACTCAAAGTCGAATACATAAAACGATAAACAATGAAAGAATTACAACCACTTAATGAGCAAGTAGTATTGGATGTTACAGAGGAGGAAACCGAACAAAAAACTTCTTCGGGAATTATCATTCCCGATTCAGCGAAAGAAAAGAAAAAGACAGCCAAAGTTGTTGCTGTTAGCGAAATTGAAAACGCTGCCATTCAAGCCGGTGATTATGTCCTTTATAAGGAATTCTCCGGGGTTGAAGTAGAGATGGATGACAAGAATTACCTGGTCATTCCTTATGCTGACATTTTGGCCAAGGTTGTGGAGACGGACCAAATCTAATGGTTTATTAAGGGAAAATGTTATTACGGGGGTATTTTTATCCCCGTTTTTTTGTTTCGGGTGTTTGGTTGTACAGGATATTAATCCGTTTGTGATCTGGCTCTGTCGCTTTTAGGATTCAGCAGATTGGTTTTCTTATTCAGGATGTGAACGGTGGTGAAAAATATCAGACCTGCAACCAGAAGAATAATCCAGTGATTGCTGAGTGTAAAGTTCTTGTTAACTGTTAGGTTTTTGAGAAGATTGAGGTACACGAAAGAAACAATCACTGCGAAAAGGCCCCTGTATTCTCTTCGTATAGACTTTTTAACAGAAAAGGTGAGATCCGGTTTTTTCCATTTTTTAAATTTTGGAAAAAAAGCAGGGGTTTGCCTGGCCCAGTTTTCAAAGTCATCACCGAATTTTTGCCTGAGGTAATCCTCTTCGGCAAACATAATTCTTTCATAATACACCCAGAATAAGAGCCCCGCGATAATTATGAACCAAATATTTCCGGTGTAGATGATCAAGCCCATCCACATCAAAAAATTTCCCAGGTATAAAGGATGACGGACTGTTGAATAGATTCCGTTCGTATTAAGGGTGTTTGCCACCTGTTTTTTTCTGTTTCTGCCTGAAGTTCCTTTAGGAACCCAACCGACAACGATGGTTCGCATTGCCAGTCCGGAAACGGATATAAGCAAACAAACAACAGACCACACAATATCGGGATTGTAGAGTACAGGAACCTTTTCGACCAATATAACCAGCGTGGCCAATGGGTATAAAATAATGGGTATAAAACTCCTGTTTCGAAAAAGAAAATTGCCTGAATTGTTAAATTCCTGGATTAATGCCATTGATATAAAAAGTTGTTTGTTTTGGATGCTAAATAAATAAAAACTTTTTATATGATTTGAAAGGCATCCCATTATTTCTTCCCGGGAACTTGTAAACCAATGAAAAACAGGATATTCATATTATGAGACAAGCCTCCTGAATTTTTTTGGGCGGCTTGTCTATAATGTTTCCAATAGAATTTTTCCACTATTCCGGATGGATCGCTTCCACCGGACAAACATCCGCACAAGCACCACAATCGGTGCAAATATCCGGATCAATTTTGTAAATATCTCCTTCTGATATTGCGTCAACCGGGCATTCATCTATGCAAGCTCCACATGCTGTACACTCTTCTGTAATTACGTAAGCCATTTTTTTGAAATTTTTATGTGTTAATAAAATTGATGCAAAAATATGTACCTTTTTTTATCCTCCAAATGACGTGCATCATAATGTTGTTATTTGAACGGATTTTAAATAGAGTCTGTCTATAATATCCGCTGGCTGCGTTACGCTCGTTTTTCATGCCAGTCGATTACTTCTGGTAGAGACGTACGGCCGTACCTCTCTACATTTGCCATTCAAAACCCGCAAGCCTTGCCAGCGAACATTCTAGACGAGACTCTTTCAAATCTCCTTGACTTTATGGACACACACTAAATAAGCTTATGAAGTATCCACTGCATTGTGTTCATTCAGGTATGATATCGTGAGCCAGGCCAGGTTGGCCATACCGGTCTTTAGGGCTTCTTCATCGATGTTGAAAGTGGATGAATGAAGTGCACTTTCAATTCCTTTTGATTGATTACCCACGCCCAGTCTGTAAAATACACCGGGAATTTTTTGGGTATAATAGGAGAAATCCTCTGCTGTCATTCTGATGTCAAGCGTTTCAATATTCCTTTCACCCAGTAGCCTTCCCGAATATTCCATGCATTTTCGGGTCATGTCTTCATTGTTCATCAATACAGGATAACCTTTGATTATGGAAACATCGACCTGTGTATCATAACCGGAAGCAACGATGTTTTCTGCAATCCGGCGGATAAGCGCGTGGGCTTCCGCTCTCCATGTTTCATCCATTGTTCGGAAAGTACCTTCCATATAAACTTCCTCCGGAATAACATTGGTTGCCCCGTTACCGGTGATCTTACCAAAGGATAATACGGTGGGAATTGTTGGTGGTGCTTTTCTGCTTACAATTTGTTGTAATGACTGAATCATCTGGCTTGCAAAAAACACTGTGTCATCTGTTTGGTGGGGAATGCCTCCGTGTCCTCCTTTACCTTTTATGGTGATATAAACCTCATCGGAGGAAGCCATGTAGGGGCCCGCTCTGTATCCCAGTTTGCCGGCAGGGAGATCGGGATATACATGCTGACCGATGATTAAGCTGGGGACTGGTTTTTCCAGTACACCACTGTCAATCATTTTTTTGGCTCCTCCGGGTAACTTTTCCTCACCGGGCTGAAAAATAAATTTTACATCTCCGTTGAATTCCGTTTGTAAATCTCTCAATATCATCAAGGCTCCAATAAGTGCCGCAGTGTGAGCATCATGACCACAGGCATGCATCACCCCTTTGTTTTTCGAGGCATACTCAATTTCATTTTTTTCTTCAATCGGCAAGGCATCAATATCGGCCCTGAGGGCCACAGTCTCAGACATACCAGAATCATTCCTTAATAAACCGGTTATCCCTGTTTCAATCGGTTTTTCAAATTGGAATCCTTCATTGGTTAAGCACTCTTCAATATAATGAATGGTATCAAATTCCTGAAAGGACAATTCGGGATACTGATGAAGATGCCTTCTTATCTTTACAATATAATTAAAATAATGCTCTGCTCGTTCAAAAATTCTTTTTTTTAGCTCCATGTGATGTTTTTTCCTGATTGATTTGATGAAAAATATGCATTTTGTTATTTTTATACTTTCTTTATATATATATTTTATAAGAGAAAATGAAACCCTTTCCTGATATTTGTCGTTACAACTGACGAATAGAATTTCACAGGGATAAATCAGTGAATGATTCAGTTTCAGCAAACATAATTAAAAAAATACTGGTTTGAAATATCCCTGCGTTGTAATATTTGTATTCTTCTTAAGCATATTTTTTAACTTAGTGTCTCCAAAATAAAAATAACTTATTATGAAAAGAATGCTCATTCTTTCGGGCTTGATATTGGTGTTGGCCTATTCCTTGAAAGCTCAGCAGAAAGAGCCGGAGCTTGTTTTTGATAAAACCACCCATGATTTTGGCCAAATAAAAGAAGATGGGGGGAAGGTAACCCACAAATTTACTTTTACGAACACGGGTGCCAAACCACTTGTTATTAATGAAGTGAAGGCAGCTTGTGGTTGTACTTCTCCCTCCTGGAGTCAGCAACCCATTTCATCCGGTAAAAAGGGTTATGTGAGTGCTACATTTGACCCTCTCCGTCGTCCCGGCAGTTTTAATAAAAGTATACTGCTCAGGACCAATGCCTCGGATGAAACGGTGATATTAAGGATTAAAGGTAAGGTGCTGCCTAAAAAGAAAACACTGGCCGACAAGTATCCAAGACAAATGGGAGATTTGCGTCTGAAGTCACATCATATGGCTTTTGTAGAAGTGAAACATACGGAGACTAAGCGGGATTCTCTGGCTATTGCCAATGCTTCCGATCAAAAGATGACTTTATCTTTTTCCGGTGTCCCCGAACATATTGATCTGAACACCAAATCAAAAGTTTTAAAATCCGGAGAAGAAAGTTATATTTATGGTACATATGACGCTACCCAGATCAACGACTGGGGTTTCAAAATGGATCGGGTTCGTATAAAAGTTAATGGAAACAATGTAGCTCACAATACATTGGTTATTTCAGCCAAAATTTCCGAGGATTTCTCCGATCTTTCGCAGCAAGAGAGAAAAAGTGCACCGAATGTAGAATTTGAAGAAACTACATTCAATTTTGGTACGGCCAAACAAAATAAAGAGATAGAACATGTATTTCGATTCAAAAATACGGGAAAACGGGACCTGAAAATACGGAAAATACGTGCCACGTGTGGCTGTACAACGGTAAACCCCGATAAAGAGGTGATTGGGCCGGGTGAGCGCAGTTCTTTTAAGGCTGTTTTTCATACAGGAAGCAGGGAAGGGCATCAGCATAAATCAATATACTTCATTTCCAATGATCCGGATAATAGCAATGTGAAACTTAATATAAAGGGGAAGGTTGAGAAAAATTAAGTAGAGGCTGTCTATAATGTCCGCTGGCTTCGTTACGTTTATTTTTCATGCCAGTCATCCGGTACTGGCCGGCCTACTGGCATTCAGAACCCACAAGCCTGGCCGGCGAATATTTAAATCAATTGTTAGCATGGATAATGAGAATGAAAAGCGAGAAAAGGGCGACAGTAAAAGTGCCCTGAATGTTAATAAAGGGATGGAGCAGCCGTCATCTATCAACAAGGAAGCAGCAAAGCGTTACAAAAGAAAAAAACGCATTCAATATTCCTCTGATCAATATGTAAAAGGAATATTAGAGGGGGACCGAACCATGCTGGGACAGGCCATAACCCTTATCGAGAGCTCTTTGGATGAGCATAAGGAGATGGCTCAGCAGATCATGGAAAGGTGTTTGCCTTACGCCGGAAATTCCATGCGAATAGGTATTACCGGTGTACCAGGAGTTGGAAAGAGCACCTTCATTGAATCGTTGGGGAGAAAGATCACCCATTCCGGCCGGAAACTTGCGGTTCTGGCTGTTGATCCCACCAGCGAGCGAACAGGTGGCAGTATTATGGGGGATAAGACAAGAATGGAAACCCTGGCCGCCGATGACAATGCTTTTATCCGACCCTCTTCTTCAGGAGATTCATTGGGAGGCGTTGCAGGAAAAACCAGGGAAACGGTTGTTTTATGCGAAGCAGCCGGCTTTGATACAATATTTATTGAAACGGTGGGAGTAGGTCAGTCTGAGATTTCTGTCCATTCCATGGTAGATTTTTTTCTCCTTTTAATGCTTGCCGGTGCAGGAGACGAATTGCAGGGCATAAAACGGGGAATAATGGAAATGGCTGATGCAATTGCTATTACCAAGGCTGATGGGAATAACGTTCAGAAAGCCGAAATGGCAAAGAAAGAGTATGAAAGGGCATTACATCTTTTCCCTCCGAGGGAATCCGGCTGGGAGACCCGGGTGTTGACCTGCTCGGCCCACGCTAATATGGGAATCGATGAAGTGTGGGAGACAATTCTTGAATTCATTCATTATACAAAAAATAATGGCCATTTCATGCAAAACCGAAGAAAACAGTCCAAATACTGGATGTATGAAACCATTGATCAAATCCTTAGGGACAATTTCTATCAAACCGGTTTCATTAGGGAACAGCTTTCAAAATATGAAAATAAGGTCCTTGAAGGCAAAATGACTTCCTTTATGGCTGCTAAAGAGTTAATCAGTCAATACTATAAAAAATAATACCACCAATTTTTTATTCAAGAGGGAAAAACTTATAATTTTGTTATTTTAACCCCGCATTAGAAAAACCGGTTTTTTGCGAAATTTATTGAAGCAAAAAGCCAGGTTTTTCAATAGCGTCAGAATTATTCTTGAATAATTCGGGTTAATTAATTCTTAATAAAATTTATGAAGAAATTTCCGGGCTTTTTGTTTTTGATCACTCCGGTCTTGTTACTGATTTTTTCAGGTTGTAATTCGGGTGAAAAGACCGAGAGACAGGATAAGGTCATTACTGTTAGTATATTACCCCAGAAATATTTTGTAGATAAGGTATCCGGGAAGCGTTTTGATGTGAATGTAATGGTTCCCCCGGGAGCCAATCCGGTTACTTATGAACCTTCTCCCAGGCAGATGAGTAATCTCGGAAATTCCCTGGCTTATTTAAAAATTGGGCATGTTGTGTTTGAGCAGGTCTGGATGGATCGGATCCGCTCGGCCAACCCCCGTCTTAAAATTTTTGACCAGTCGGAAAATGTAGATTTGATTGATCATGGAGGTAACGGCTCAACGCATTCCCACGGCAAAGGAGTGGATCCTCATATCTGGCTCTCCCCCGAATCGGTTCAGGTTCAACTCCGGAATATAAGAGATATGCTGATAAAACTGGATTCAGTCAACAGAAAGGATTACCGGGAAAATTGTCAGGCTTTAATGAAAGATATTGATTCCCTCGATGCAGAAATCCAACATAGTCTTGAGGGCATTGATAACCGGGAATTTTTGATCATTCATCCTGCTCTGGCCTATTTCGCAAGAGATTATGGCCTGGAGCAAATTGCAGTGCAAAAGGAAGGCAAGAAACCTTCTCCTGCAAGGATTCGCAATTTGGTGGATAAAGCCAGAGAAAGAAATATTCAGGCAGTAATAATCCAGAAACAATTCAGTACCGATGAAGCCAAAACTTTGGCCAGGGAGTTGGACGGTGAGGTGATACAGATAGACCCGCTTGCCTACAACTGGATGGAAAATATGAGAACCATAGCGGGGAAACTGCGAAAAGCATTGAAAGATTCGGAGTAATAGGGAAAATTGTGATATATGGCTAAGAAGATACTTGAACTTGATTCAGTAGCTGCCGGATACAATGGAAAAGTTGTTATCCGGGATGTCGATATGGAGGTTTATGATGATGATTTTATTGGAGTTATAGGCCCCAATGGAGGAGGAAAAACTACCCTGCTCAAGGTTATCTTGGGTATCCTTAAACCCCTGGCAGGTAAAGTAAGATATTATTCATTGCAGGATAAAGGGAATATGAAACGTATGGGGTATCTTCCCCAGTTAAATATGATCGACAGGAAATTTCCTATTTCCGCCATGGAAGTCGTATTATCCGGCCTGATGCCGAAAAATGGACTATTGAAGAAGTACTCACGAAAAGACAAGCAAATGGCTTCTCAGATGATGGATCAAATGGGGATTTCTCATCTGAAGCATAAAGCCATAGGGGAATTATCCGGGGGACAGATGCAGCGTGTTTATCTGTGCCGGGCCATTATTTCCAGCCCCAAACTCCTTATTCTTGATGAGCCCAACACTTTTGTGGACAATAAATTTGAGGGCGAACTCTATGAACACCTCAGGGAGCTCAATAAACAAATGGCCATTATACTGGTCAGTCATGACATAGGTACAATAACCCCATATGTAAAAACCATAGCATGTGTAAACCTCGAATTTCATTATCACCGTTCCAATGTGATATCGGAAAAACAGCTTGCAGCCTATAATTGTCCGATTCAGTTGATTACCCATGGTGATTTGCCTCATACCGTACTGAAAAAGCACAACAAATAATGATAACAGAATTGTTTCAATATGAGTTTTTTATCAATGCGTTGTGGGCGGCATTGTTTTCAAGTATTACCTGTGGAATTATCGGCGCTTATATTGTTTCCAATCGTATAGTTTTTCTTAGCGGGGGTATAACCCATTCATCCTTCGGAGGCATTGGCATAGGATATTACCTGGGAATTAACCCCATACTAGGGGCAGCAGTTTTCAGTGTCCTCTCCGGGTTGGGCATTGAATTTTTTTCCAGAAAAGGGGAGGTAAGATATGATTCCATGATTGGTATATGGTGGTCGTTAGGCATGGCCCTGGGGATTATATTTATTTATCTTACCCCTGGTTATGCTCCCAACCTGATGACCTACCTGTTTGGAAGTATTCTTTCCGTTTCCACAGGGGATTTGATATTTATGGCTATTCTGGCCGGGGTGGTCATTCTGTTTTTTATATTGTTCTACCATACCATTCTGTTTATTTCCTTTGATGAAAGTTATGCCAGGGTTTTTGGTTTACCCGTGAATGCAATGAAGAACATATTGATCGGTCTTGTGGCTCTTACCATTGTGATCAATATAAAAGTAGTGGGAATTATATTGTTGATCTCCATTTTGACCATTCCACAGGCAATTGCCAATCATTTTACACAAAGGTTTGAAAAGATGATTTATTATTCTACTATAACGGCATTTGTCGGAGTGATCAGTGGTTTATTGTTCTCCTATCAGTTTGATGTCCCCTCAGGGGCTTTCATTATATTTGCCCTGGTGGTTTTGTTTGCATTGGTAAAACTTGTTTTATCCCTGAAAAAACGGTTTTTTACATACAAATAAACATGATGTTGAGAACAATTATGCTTTTGAATAGTTATTCACAATTGAAAAGGAAGCATTAGTAAACAATTAAAAACATTGTCATTATGAATTATGATCTGATAGTTATAGGAAGCGGACCGGGTGGTTACGTTGCCGCCATAAGGGCTTCCCAGTTGGGAATGAAAGTAGGTGTTGTGGAGAAAGCAGAGCTCGGTGGAGTATGTCTTAACTGGGGTTGTATACCCACCAAGGCACTACTCAAAAGTGCAGAGGTATACCACAATTTTAACAAGGCTAAAGAATATGGTATTAGCGTAGAGGGTGAGATTAAGCCTGATTTTGAGGCCATGGTAAGCAGGAGCAGAAAAGTTGCAGATGGTATGAGCAGGGGGGTTCAGTACCTTTTCAAAAAGAACCAAATTGATCACATCCGGGGAACCGGCAAGCTGGTTGATAAGAAGACCGTCGAGGTAAGTGATACGGACGGCAACACAGCGAATTATTCAGCGAATCACATTATACTGGCTACAGGGGCGAGATCGAAGGAGCTCCCAAATCTTAAGCAGGACGGTGAAAAGGTTATTGGCTATCGGAAAGCCATGACGCTCCCTAAACAGCCAAAATCGATTATTGTTGTTGGCTCGGGAGCTATAGGAAGCGAATTTGCTGACTTTTATAATTCAATCGGAACGGAAGTTACGTTGGTAGAGGTGTTGCCCAGCGTGGTACCTATTGAGGATCAGGAGGTCTCCAAACAACTGGCCCGTTCCTTTAAGAAAAAAGGCATCAAGGTGATGACCAATGCATCCATTGAATCGGTAGATACCACCGGTGATCTTTGCAAGGCAACCATCAAAACCAAAAAAGGAGAAGAAACCAAAGAGGCTGAAATAGTGCTTTCGGCTGTAGGGATTACCCCTAATCTTGAGAATTTGGGAGTTGAGGAAATGGGCATTGAAATGGACAATGGAAAAGTCAAAGTTGATGAATTTTACAGAACCAATATGGAAGGGGTCTATGCGATTGGTGATATAGTGCAGGGACCGGCTCTTGCCCATGTAGCCTCTGCCGAAGGCATTGCCTGTGTGGAGAAGATAGCCGGGAAGAACCCCGAACCTCTTGATTATAGAAACTTACCAAGCTGTACATATACTTCACCTGAGATCGCTTCCGTTGGAATGACTGAAGAAGCTGCAAAGGAAGCAGGATATGAGATCAAGGTGGGAAAGTTTCCCTTTACCGCATCAGGGAAAGCAAATGCCGGAGGTGAGAGTGAAGGGTTTGTCAAGCTTATATTCGATGCCCAATATGGCGAGTTGCTGGGAGCGCACATGATTGGCGCCCATGTCACTGAGATGATTGGTGAACTTTTGGTGGGTAAGAAAATTGAAGCCACCGGACACGAATTCATCAAATCTGTCCATCCCCATCCTACCATGTCAGAGGCTATAATGGAAGCAGCGGCTGCGGCATATGATGAAGTGATTCACATATAGTTTCAAATCTATTTGACTTTATGGACAAAAACAGATTATTTGACAATAGAAAAAGGGCGGAAATTTCCGCCCTTTTTCATTTTCGGGTAATCTGCATTTGTTGGGGTTAGGAGTAGGGTTTTGTATTTTAGGGTTAGGTCATTCTATATTGATAAAAAAAACCATTTCGCTTTTTAGTTTCATATATTAGATGAAAAAAGTCCGGGAAAAGTTGCGTTAATTTTTATTTAAAACGCAACTTTTTTTCTAAAAGCTCCATCTATATTGTGAATAGAAAATATCTTCCGGTATGCTTTTACATTATTAAAAATTTTGGGTATCTTTGTTGGAAACCCATATTATTTGTCAGTGTCAAAGCTGAATAACATAGTAAAAGCTTGTCTCTCGGGAGATTCGAAGGCACAAGCCCAGTTGTATAAACAATATGCAAGTCGCTTGTATGCTCTGTGCCTGAGATATACTAATAATGAGGATGAAGCCAGGGATATACTCCAGGAAGGTTTTATCAAGATTTTTGAAAAGCTTGGGCAGTATAAGAACACAGGTTCTCTGGAAGGATGGATGAGAAAGATTGTTGTGAATACTGCTTTGGAAAAGATAAGGAAAGAAAGCCGTTTCGTGCTGGTAGAAGATGAAACAATGATCGAAAATGATAAATACAAGTACGAACATGTATTGGAGGATATAGAAAGAAATGAGCTGTTGGGAATGATTAAGGAGTTGAGTTTACAGTATCGTATGGTTTTCAACCTTTATGCCATTGAGGGATATTCACATAAAGAAATCAGCAAAAAACTCAATATCAGCGAAGGTACTTCAAAGTCCAACTTGTCAAGGGCAAGAGAATTGTTAAAAAGTAAGATTGAAACACGATATAAGATTAAATTTGGGAAAGTGATTTAATGACGGTAGACAGATCAAAAATAGATGAGATTTTCCGCAACAGATTGAAGGATCATGAAGTGATCCCTCCCTATGAGGTATGGGAGGATGTTGTGGTACATCTGGCTGAGCGCAGGAGAATAAGAAAAAGTAAAAAGATGTATCTGCAGATTGCGGCCTCTTTGATTATTCTTGTGGCTGCAGGGTCCCTTTTCCTGACATCCTCTGAAACTTTATTCAATTCGGGCGTTCAGTCACAGAATCGTATTGAAAAACAGTCCTCCCGTAATATTGTTGAGGAGCCACCTTCTCAGCCCTTACATGCGGATGCTTCCGAAAAAGAACCTCCTGAAAAGGAATCTGGCGGCTCTCCTCCGGTTGATGATCAAAAAAGTCAGGATGCCGGTAGAGATTTTCCATCCGATGGAAATACCAATGCCCTTGCATCTTTATCTCCGGAAACCAGCGAAAATATAGATGAGCTTTTGGAGAAAAAGGAACCCCTGATGTCCGGTGTTTCCTCAAATAACGGAGCCGGGGAAGAGCCGGTTTTTGCAGGAATTTATGCCGTCGATGCGTTTACCGATGGGTTTGCCTCCTCAGGGGAGGCTTCTGTTGCCGCTGATGTTCCCAATACAACGCATTTCTCCCTTAAAGCTACTATGGCGCCTGTGATGTCTTACCGAAGATTGCAGAATAATGCATCGCGGGCTGAATACAATACTTCTGAGAGCGAGCTTTTCTCTTACAGCGGGGGTGTTAATTTCGGCTATAAGCTCACCGAGCGCTTAAGTGTTCATTCCGGTTTCTATTATTCACAAATGGGACAAACAGTAAGCAAAATCCGTCTCGGTTCCGACGATTTTGCACAATATGGCGAAGAAATTTTTGTCAGGCTGAAGAATTCGCTGGGGGAAGTTGAAGTAAAACCCGGTAAGCTGATTAGTGCCAAGCCTCCTGAAAGCATTCAGAATATCGTAAACGGAAACAGACTTCTTAAGTTTTCCTATAAGCTGGATGCTTCAGTAGTGCAACGATTTGAATATGTTAAAGTTCCTTTGATGGTTGAATATACCGTAATTGACAAAAAAATCGATGTAAATCTTGTAGGTGGACTTAACTCCAACTTCCTGGTTAATGAAGGAGTTTATCTGAAAAATCAACAGGGTGATACACGTTTAATCGGGAATACAGCCAATATACGTCAGTTCAATTATTCCGGGTCATTGGGTTTAGGCTTGGAGTATAATATTGCAAATCAAGTTAATATGTATTTTGAGCCCCAAATGGATTATTTTTTACATTCCATTAATTACAGTGAAACAAAAACCTATCCCTATTCGTTTGGTGTTCTTACAGGGTTGAGTATAACTTTTTAGGCAAAGGATAATTATCACCGCTTAAATTTCCCTAATTTTGTAGGCTTTTAAAGGAAAATTATTATTTCAACTATGATTGGAAAGGAAAGAATGGTGATTGGGCTGATATCTGCTTTGATCACCTTAATTTTGGTACTTTTTTTTATTATCGGTCTGGGTTTTACGAGCGACGAAGAGGAGGAGGAGAAGCAACCCACTTTTGCTGAGAGGTTCCAGAATGATTATTCCATTTATTCTCTGAATCTTCCCGATTCATTAACCTTTGCCGGCGAAGAAGTGCCTGTTGATTATTTTGATGTACGGGAATCTCTTGATCGCGAATTGCTGGTGAATACTTACTGGCAATCTCATACCATCCTGCTTATCAAAAGGGCCAACAGGTACTTCCCTATGATAGAGGATATTCTGGAAGAACATAATGTCCCGGAAGATTTTAAATATGTGCCACTGATTGAAAGTGAATTGACTCATGCGGTTTCACCCGCCGGTGCAGTAGGGTTTTGGCAATTTTTAAGGGGAACAGCAAGGGATTATGGATTGGAGGTTAACTACCAGGTAGATGAGCGATATAATTTGGAAAAATCAACCAAAGCAGCTTGCGAGTATTTTCATGATGCCAAAGAAAGATTTGGGAGCTGGACACTGGCAGCAGCAGCCTTCAATTTTGGCCGGACGGCAACAATCAGGCAGTTGAACAGACAACAGGCGGATAGTTACTACAACCTGGTACTGAATGAGGAAACAGCCCGATACATCTATAGAATACTGGCCATGAAACTTATAATGAATGACCCGGAAAAATATGGATTCAATATCAGGGAGCAAGATTTGTACCATCCGGTCCCTTATTATAAGGTTGAAGTAGATACAACGGTGGAGGATTTTGCCGCGTTTGCCAGGGAACATTCCATCAACTATAAACTGCTTAAAATCATGAATCCTTGGTTGAGAGAGAATTACTTGAAGAATCCCAGAGGTAAAACCTATGAGATCAAGATTCCTGAAAAGGGATACCGCGATTACCGGAAACTTTATCTCAACCAAAAACAATAATTTTTTTATTTATACATTGTTATTGAGATGCATTAAAATTGTTCTACGTTGTTAGAAAGTAAAGACTTACAAGATATAATTGAGTCAGAAGGCCGGGAAGTCAGTGTATTGGGTGCAAGAGTTCATAATCTGACCAATATTGATGTAGCCATACCCAGAAACACCCTTACGGTGATAACTGGTTTGAGTGGAAGCGGGAAATCGTCCCTTGCCTTTGATACCATATATGCTGAAGGCCAGCGGCGGTATATTGAAACCATGTCCGCTTATGCCCGGAAATTCATCGGAGAAATGGAACGCCCCGATGTGGATAAGATAACAGGTTTAAGTCCTGTGATATCCATAGAGCAGAAGACAACGATCAGGAACCCCCGCTCTACAGTTGGTACCATTACCGAAATTTATGATTTTATGCGTCTGCTTTTTGCCAGGGCTGGTGAAGCCTATTCTTATCTCACCGGTGAAAAAATGGTGAAATATACAGACGACCAGATAGTAGATCTGATTGGTAAGGAATATTCGGGAAAGAAAGTGATCATACTGGCACCACTGATTCAGGGTAGGAAGGGGCATTATAAAGAGCTTTTCGAAAAATACCGAAAGAAAGGCTATCTGAATATCCGGATTGATGGGAATTTACAGGAGATCCAGCCGGGCATGAAGGTGGAACGTTATAAGAACCATCATATTGAACTGGTGATTGATAAACTCCGTATAGATGAAAATGAAGGAAAAAGGCTGAAGCAGTCGGTTAAAACTGCGATGGATGAAGGCAAAGGGATTCTCATGCTGATGGAATATGATAGCGAAAAAACCCGGTATTTTAGTCGTAAGCTGATGTGTCCGACTACCGGTCTTTCCTATAATGAACCTGCACCACATACCTTTTCGTTCAACTCACCCCAGGGGGCATGTCCAAAATGCAACGGACTGGGAGTTGTGGATGACATTAACCTGGAAAGAGCCATTCCCAGTCAGAAGCTTAGTATCAGGGAAGGAGGAATCGAACCCTTCGGGAAGTACAAAGATATATTAATATTCTGGCAACTGGAGGCTATTGCTAAAAAGTATGGTTTTACGCTTGATACGCCCATAGAAAAAATACCGCGTGAGGCTATGGATATCATTCTTTACGGTTCGGAGGAACCTTTCCGCCTTCATTCATCCCCTTTGGGAAGAAGTTCAAAATATTCCCTCAAATTTGATGGTTTGGTGAATTATCTGCTCCATAGCCACAGAGCTGCCAAATCAAAAGGGTCAAAGTGGACCGAGCGATATATCAGGAAAGTTACCTGTTCGATGTGTGAGGGGACCCGGTTGAAAAATGAAGCACTGTATTTTAAAATTGACGGCAAGCATATCGCTGAGTTATCCCGGATGGATATTAATGAGCTTTCTCAATGGTTTTCAGACCTTGAAAGCCGAATGACCAGGAAACAGACGCTTATTGCCCGGGATGTGCTTAAGGAAATCCGAAACCGGTTAAATTTTTTACTGGAGGTGGGTCTGGAATATCTCACCCCCGACCGGCCTGCACGGAGCCTTTCCGGGGGTGAAAGTCAAAGGATCAGGCTGGCTACCCAAATTGGGTCCCAGCTTGTCAATGTGCTCTATATACTTGATGAACCCAGTATCGGTCTGCATCAGAGAGATAACAGGAGATTGATTCATTCCCTTAAACAATTGCGTGACAATGGGAATTCTATTATGGTGGTTGAGCATGATAAAGGAATGATTTTATCAGCCGATCATGTGGTAGATATGGGTCCGTATGCCGGGGAACATGGAGGTGAGGTTGTAGCTCAGGGTAAACCCGTGGAAATAATGAAGCAGAATTCCCTCACAGCCGACTACCTGAACCTGAAAAAAAAGATTGAAGTCCCACAAAAAAGAAGAGCGTTTAACAATGGCGAGCTTATATTAAAAGGAGCCCGGGGGCATAACCTGAAAAATATAAATGTAAAATTTCCCCTGGGGCGGTTTATTTGCATTACCGGAGTATCGGGAAGCGGAAAATCTACCCTCATAAATGAAACCTTGCAGCCTATTTTAAGTAAAAGTTTCTACAGGTCTTATAAAGATCCTTTACCTTATGAGGAAATTGAAGGTATGGAACATCTAAATAAAGTGATTGAGGTAGATCAGGCGCCTTTGGGCAGGACTCCGCGTTCAAATCCTGCTACCTATACCGGCGTCTTTTCCGATATACGCAGCTTGTTTGCCCAAACGCCTGAGGCCAGGATCAGAGGATATAAACAGGGGCGGTTTTCTTTTAATGTTAAGGGCGGAAGATGTGAAACCTGCAAAGGAGCGGGATTGCAAGTGATCGAAATGAATTTCCTGCCCGATGTGTATGTGCATTGCAAGGATTGTAACGGCAAACGTTATAACCGGGAAACCCTGGAGATAAAATACAAGGGAAAAACAATCAGCGATGTTCTGGATATGACCATTGATAGAGCATCCGAATTTTTTGAAAGTATACCTTCTATTTATACCAAATTGCAGGTTATGAAGGATGTAGGATTGGGATACGTCACTCTTGGCCAGCCGTCCACTACACTTTCGGGTGGGGAATCTCAGAGGGTTAAACTCGCGGCTGAGCTGGCCAGGAAAAATACGGGAAACACGCTTTTCATTCTTGATGAACCGACAACCGGTCTTCATTTTGAGGATGTAAGGGTTTTGCTTAATGTGCTGAATTCATTGGTGGATAAAAACAATACGGTCATTGTTATTGAACACAATATGGAAGTAATTAAAGTAGCGGATTATATAATAGATATGGGAAAAGAAGGTGGAAATCGGGGCGGAGAGGTACTTGTTACCGGTACACCCGAGGAAGTTGCTGAAAGCAATGAAAGTTATACTGCCCGGTTTCTAAAGGATGAGCTGTGATTTTCCAATTTGAACTGTAAAAAATTAACTGTAAAATGAGCCAGGAAGAAGATAGAATCAGAGATGCTTTTCAGCGTAAAGACTGGAATGAAGTTCAAACGGCCGATACCTGGTCGATATTCAAGATAATATCTGAATTTGTGCAGGGTTTTGAAAAACTTTCCAAAATCGGACCTTGTGTATCAATTTTCGGATCAGCAAGAACAAAACCGGATAACAAGTATTTTAAACTGGCAGAGGACATTGCTTTCAAATTGACAAAAAATGGCTATGGAGTCATAACAGGAGGTGGCCCCGGTATTATGGAGGCAGGAAATATGGGTGCTAAGAAAGGCGGAGGACGGTCCGTGGGATTGAACATAGATCTTCCTTTTGAACAATCAGCCAATGTTTTTATCGACCCGGACAAGCTGATCAATTTTGAGCATTTTTTTGTCCGCAAAGTGATGTTTGTAAAATATGCGCAGGGATTTATTGTTTTGCCCGGCGGTTTGGGAACCATGGATGAAATGTTTGAGGCCCTTACATTGATTCAGACCGAAAAGATCGGTAAATTTCCGATAATTCTAGTGGGTAAAGCTTATTGGAAAGGTCTGTTCGACTGGATAAAACAAACGGTGCTTGAGGAAGAGAATATTAAAGAAGAAGATCTGGAGTTGTTTCAGTTGGTGGAAGGCGCCGATGAAGCCGTTGATCAGATCAATTCCTTCTATTCCAGGTACATACTGAGTCCGAATTTTTAAGAAATGGAAAAAGTTTTTTATATAACCCGGGTTAAGTTATTAACAGTTTGTTAAATTCTTATGTTAATATTTTGTTATTATCTTTTAAAAACTTTATATTTAGCCCGCAATAAAATATCTAGAGGTTATGGTATATAAAATTGTGTTTTTAATCAACCTGCTTGCCGCATTTACAGTTGATTTCATGATTCCCGGCCAGGTAAGTGTTGATGTAAATGCTCCGGAGGAAATTGAAGCGGGAAGTGAGGCTACCATTCAGATTGACTTGAAAAAATCGGATGTTAGAAGTTTTGCGCGTTTCCAGCAGAAGTTACCGGGAGGACTGGAACCTGAAGTAGTTGAGGATGGGAATGCAGAATTTCGCTTTGAAGACCAGACCGTCAAGTTCATCTGGTTAAAATTACCTCAGCAGGAAGAAATTACCTTATCCTATAAACTCAATGCAAATGAGCGGTTAAAGGGCAAATTTCAACTGGAGGGATCATTCGATTATATAGTTAATAATGAAAGAAAATCTTTGGATGCCGGGACAAGAACCATAAACATCAGACCTTCCTCTTTGATAAATCCGGAAATGCTGGTGGATGTGAGTGAATTCAAACCATTGGCCAAAGCGCCTGCAGAGAGAGACAGAGCAGGCAGGGTTCAGTGCATCAGGCAAGTTCCTTACCAGGAAGAAGGTTCTGAAGCGTATAGGGTCAATCTGCTTGTAAATAAAGAGGAGAAAGAAAAGTTTGCCAAGATTCAGGAAGATATCCCTGAAGGTTATCAAGCGGTGGAAGAAGAAGCGCAGGGTGCCATATTTACTTTCAAAGACCAGACAGCCAAGTTTCTGTGGATGAACCTGCCTTCAGACAGGATTTTTGTCGTTTCCTACAAGCTGATTCCGGAAAATGATTCCGGGGACACACCGGATATTGACGGCGATTTTTCCTATATCGAAAACGAGAATACCAGAAAAATTGATATTGTTGAACGTCAGGTTGATTTGAGCAACACACAGGAAGAACATCTTTTAAGCATCATTGATGATGAAGAACCGCCTGTTATTACGGCAGAAGGGGGCCTTACCGCTGAAGACAATGAACTGGTCGAAGAGCCGAGTTCTGCCGGCTTGCGCCGGAATAACGGAAAAGTGAAAATTGAGATTGCGGATGAAGCCAAACGGCTTTTAGAACAGAATGCCCAACTGACTCATAAGCTGGAACCGCAATCAGGAGTATATTACCGCGTTCAGATTGCCGCAGGTCACAGACCCATCAATGTAGAGCGTTATTTTGATCGGTATGATATTGAAAAGGAAGTTCGTACCGAATTGCATGATGGCTGGAGGAAATACTCGGTGGGCTCTTTTTCAGTTTACAAGGAAGCAAGAGATTATAGGGTGCATTTATGGAACACCACTTCAATTGATGATGCCTTTGTAGCTGCATATAATGACGGTGACAGAATAACCGTTCAGGAAGCCCTGATGATCGCAAATCATAAATGGTACAGATAGAAACATGATGAAAAGACTTTCGCTATCCATCTTTTTTCTTGTATTGATGCTTTCCCTCCCTTCTTTTCTCATGGCCCAGGAAGAGGAAGAAGAGCAACCGGAAGCTCAGAGTTATGAAGATTTGCTTTTTCAGGAAGTAGAGGTGGAAAATCCGGTTTATTATCCTGTATTAAGTGTAGGTACGGGGATGTTGAATTATTATGGTGAACTGAACAACAATATGCAGGATTTTGGAACCCTACCACCTTTAAAGATCAATGTTTATCACTTTCTGGATAATCAACAAAATTTTCGGGTCAATATATTTGGTATGTCGGGTAATCTGAGCGGCAGTTTTAACGAGTTGCCCGAAGAGGATGAGCTCATGAATAAATATAATGGCATTACAAATTTTCAAACCGATCTTCTGGCTCTGGGTTTGAATCTTGAGTATGGGTTTGGCCATTTCTACTCTCAACGACCTAAATTCCGACCTTTTCTTGCTCTTGGGGGAGAGGTGCTGATCTATAACCCCAAATCGGATTACATGAAGGACGGTTCTCCCTATGATTGGCATTCTGAACAGATCATTTTAAGGGATTATAATTACGATTACAACCTGAGGCATGCCAATTTGTTTGATGTAAGCTACAATCAAAATACCCCGGCAGTAACTCTGGATGTTGGATTCGACTTTTCACTAAGTAGTCGTGTTTCAGTGCGAGTGGGTGCCAGTGGCCATTATACTTTTACCGATCTGCTCGATGGGATTCCATATAAAGATGGTGATGGTGATGTGGTTGGAAATGAGCTTCCTGATATCTTGAGTTTTACATACGTAACATTCGGCTGGGACCCATTCTCCGAATCGGAGACCGAAACCGTTGAGAGATTATTCGCTGATATCAGTGATGATTTTGACTATACTGCCATTGCTGATAGCGACCGTGACGGAATAATTGATTTGCATGACGAGTGTCCCGATAATCCCCGTGGGGTGGCGATTGATACGACCACAGGTTGTCCCCTGGATTCGGATGGTGATGGGGTTCCTGATTACAGGGATAAAGAGGAACACAGCAGTGAAGGGGCCATTGTCAATGAAGAGGGTGTGGAAATGTCGGATGATGAGGTGATTTCCTCAATGAATTATAATCTTGTGGCCGTAGACAGAAACGATGCTTATATGGTGCCCGTAACCACCAGTTTTTCTTCCAAATATACAAGTGTGGAGGGAGAACTTGAGATACCCGATAAATTTAAATCTGTGGATAAGGATAATGACGGGGATATTTCATACGATGAATTGCTTCAGGCCATTGACAATTTTTTCAATGGCCAGTCGGATTTTACCGCCAACGAAATTTATGAGCTGAATGACTTTTTCTTTGCACAGTAATGGAAGGAGCTTTATTTTCTATTCATTTATAGGGAATTTGTTTGGAATTTTGAATATTAGAAATTGGTGCTTATTTGTTATTTGAAATTTGGGATTTGGAATTCAATAAAAAACATCTTCTCAGGTGCATTCCCAATAATTAGTGTTTGTCCATAAAGTCAAATAGATTTGAAAGAGTCTCGTCTAGAATATTCGTTGGCAAGGCTTGCGAGTATTGAATGCCAGGAGTTTACTTGATGTAATCGACTGGCATGAAAAACGAGCGTAATGCAGCCAGCGGATATTATAGACAGACTCTAATTATAATGTATTTTAAGATTCGACAGTCCCCCAGCCTGATTATTTAATTTTATACTTTTTAGTCAACCTTTCCATGTCCCTTTTCATGTCTTTGCGTTTGATTTCCTCGCGTTTGTCATGTTTTTTCTTTCCACTGGCAAGTGCAATTTCCACTTTGGCCCACCCGCGTTCACTGATGAATAAACGCAGGGCTATGATGGTGTAGCCTTTTTCATTGCTTTTTCTTTGTAACTTCTTCAGCTCGTTTTTTGTGAGGAGTAATTTCCGGTCTCTTTTGGGTTGGTGATTAAAGTGGCCGGAATGTTCATATTCTGCTATATGCATTCCTTTAAGCCATAATTCATTATTTTTGAAATAACAATAGGTATCTACCAAGCTTGCCTTGCCTTGCCTGATGGATTTGATTTCAGTACCTTTTAACTGCAGTCCGGCAATGTATTTTTCCTCAATCTGAAAAAGAAAGTGGGCTTTTTTATTCTTTATTTCAACTTTATTCTGCATGAATTATCTGTCGGATTTCCTCTATATGGAAGATGCAACAAATATGGACTGAAGAATAAAGTTAAGGATAAAGGTGATGGCCAGTATGATCAATGCGGCAATCAAGACAAAACCGACTTTTTTATCTTCAGCTACATCCATTATTTTCGGTAATCCCACCCAGAAAAGATATAAAGAATACAGACCAAACAGGCCTATGAAGGATAAACCCGGATGCAGGCTGGCCACTACCGAAGCAACGAGGGAAGCGGTTGCCGAATACACGATCAGTTTTAAAGTACCTCCAAAATCTTTTTCTACATTAAATCCCGGTTCCAGTTCGCTGACTACTACGGCGGAAATGTAGATTCCTGCTACCATGCTTATAAAATAAGTGATGGCGAGCATGAATCCCTGGTAAACACTTATATCACCCATAGAAGCTTTCCCTATGAAGGTAGTAATGGCTCCCAGGGCTACAATGGGTACCACGTAATTGATGATCATTTCGTTCTGATCATTCGGTTCTGCCGTGATTTTATCCCACTCTGCAGTAGGATTGGCGATAATGCCTTTTATTCTTTCCCAGATTTTCTTAAAATCCATAATATTGTATTTTTGTTTAGACTACAAATGTATCACATTTAAGGCTTTTTTAAAAATTTATTTGATAAAGTAATCTATGAAAGTTATAAACGCTGATATTCTCGTGGTTCTGGGTCCGACGGCAAGCGGCAAAACTTCTTTTGCGGCTCATTTGGCTCATGAATTTGACGGAGAGGTTATTAGTGCCGATTCCCGCCAGGTGTATAAAGAGATGAACCTTGGTACAGGCAAGGATTATAAGGACTACCAGGTAGGAGCGCATCAAATACCCTATCATCTGATAGATATTGCAGAACCCGGTACCCGATACAATGTTTATGAATTTCAGAAAGATTTTCTGGAAGTTTACCAATCTTTGAAAAGCAGGGGAAAGCTTCCCGTGTTATGCGGCGGATCGGGTTTGTATATTGAATCGGTTTTAAAGGGCTACAAGCTGATTCACGTGCCTATTGATCCTGAATTGAGACAATCCCTTTATGGAAAACCGCTGAGTAAACTCAGGGAAATTTTGCTTTCCTATAAACAGAATCTGCATAACACCACCGATCTGACATCTGTCAAAAGGGCGATAAGGGCCATTGAAATAGCCAGATACTATAGTGAGCATTCTGAGATCGACTTTGAGTACCCTAGTATCCAGTCATTTATATTTGGAATTGCATTTGACCGGCCAACTCAACGACGGCGTATTACCGAAAGACTTAAACAAAGACTGGAGAG
The DNA here is from genome assembly GCA_018334875.1 of Bacteroidales bacterium. Classification (NCBI taxonomy): domain Bacteria; kingdom Pseudomonadati; phylum Bacteroidota; class Bacteroidia; order Bacteroidales; species Bacteroidales bacterium. Next base: position 27,262 of record JAGXLC010000011.1, read on the forward strand.
CGGGATGATTGAAGAGGTAGAGCATTTGATGAAAAGCGGTCTCTCCACTGACGACCTGGAGTATTACGGGCTGGAGTATAAATATATTGTCAGGTACCTTGTAGGGGAGATTTCCTATGAAACGATGTTTGAGCAGTTGAATATTGCTATTCATCAGTTTGCCAAAAGACAGATGACCTGGTTCCGGAAAATGGAACGCAATGGAATGAAGATCCACTGGATTGACGGTCATCTGCCGTTGTATGAGAAGCTTGAAAAAGCGAAGGCATTGGCTGCCCAATACTGAAGATCACCCGAAATGCTAAGGAGTATAGTGTATCTTTCCATTATTCCTTAAGCCATTGGTCGAGCCATTTAAAGAACTCGCGCTGCCAGAGTATTCCGTTCTGGGGTTTGAGCACCCAGTGATTTTCGTTGGGGAAAAACAGGAATTTGCTGGGAATATCCTGTAGCTGTGCAGCATTGAATGCACTCATGCTGTGGGTATAAGGGATCCGGTAATCTTTTTCACCGTGGATCACCATAATTGGTGTATCCCATTCATCTACAAACCGATGAGGCGACTGTTCATATACCTCTTTATTTTCTTCTTCCCAGTAAGGTCCCCCCAGGTCCCAGTTGGGAAACCACATCTCTTCGGTTTGAAGGTAGAAGGATTCCAGGTTGAGCATCCCGTCGTGTGCTATAAATGCATCGAATCTTCCTTCGTGGTGGCCTGCCAGGTAAAAGACCGAATATCCCCCGTAGCTTGCTCCCACGGCACCAAGATTTTCCTCGTCTGCATAGGGTTCTTTTTTTACTGCATCAATGGCGCTCAGATAATCTTCAATATTTTGTCCGGCATAATCTCCGCTGATCTGTTCCAGCCAGTCCATGCCAAACGAAGGCAATCCCCTTCTGTTGGGGGCCACCACAATGTATCCGTTGGCAGCCATCGTCTGGAAGTTCCAGCGGTAAGAGAAAAACTGGCTTACTGAAGATTGAGGTCCGCCCTGGCAATATAGCAGGGTAGGGTATTTCTTATCCCTGTCGAAATTGGGCGGATAGATCACCCAAGTGAGCATTTCTTTGCCGTCAGTGGTTCCAATCCATCTTTTTTCCACTTCTCCCATGGTCAGTTGGTCCATCAGGTTTTCATTGATGAAGCTCACCTGGGTTTCCTTGCCTGTGGCAGGATCGATACTGTAAATCTCCGTGGGCTGTGACATAGATTGTTTGGAGCCTATCAGTATATCTCCTGCCGGCTCCACTGAACGGTAGTTATGCTTTCCTTCAGTAATCTGTCTTATATTACCGTCCTCCAGATTGAGCTCGTAAATCTGAAACCGGGCATGGTAATCGCTGGTGAAATAAAGTTTTTTGCTGTCGTCGCTCCAGGTCAGGCCTTGCGCATTTTGTTCGAATTCTGTGGAATAATTGGTCTCCTCACCTGTATTGAAGTTATAAACAAAAATCCTGTTCTTATCGGACTCATAACCGTCTCTGCGCATGCTTTCCCAGGCTATCAGCTCGCCGTTGGGAGAATAGACCGCCGCCTTGTCATATCCCTCATGCTTTTCTTTGGTTAGATTTTTCGTTTCACCGCTCTCCAGGTCATGAATGTATATTTCGGAGTTGGTGCTTAGGGTATATTCCTTGCCCGTGAGTTTTTTACAGGTATAGGTAATTTTTTTGCTATCCGGGCTCCAGTTTACCTGTTCCATGCCGCCAAAGGGCTCCAGGGGGGCGTGGTATTTTTCTCCTTCCATAATATCCACAGAGTTGGTAACTTCAGATCCATTGTAATCTGCTACAAAAACGTGGCTGTATTTGTAGTTGTGCCATTCATCCCAGTGTCGGTACATCAGATCGGTCTCTATTCGTGCATTGGCCTCGGGCAGGTCGGGATGGATGTCATGCACGGATTGGTCGAGTTTGACCTCCTTGATGTACAATATTTTTTCCTGGTCAGGGGCGTACTCGAATCCGTTGATGCCGCCTTCAATGTCCGATATCCGTTTTTTGCCGCTTCCGTCCGGGTTCATCTCCCATAGCTGATTGGAGCCACTCCGGGATGAGAGGTATCCGATTTTTTCTCCGTCGGGACGCCACCTTGCATTAGATTCCGTCGCCTCTGTGCGGGTAAGGTTTTTCATTTCATTTTCCCCAATCGATGTGACGAAAATTTCTCCGTTACTGCTGTTTTCTTGCACATTGTGGAAGGAGGAGCGGAAAAGTATTTGATCCCCGGCTGGAGAAACCCTCACGCCGCTGATTCTTCCAAATGACCATAAAGCCTCAGGGGTCATAATATCGGAATTCAATTCAACCTGATCAACAGGATTATTTGTCGTTTGGACCGATGGCTCCTTTTTTTCCGTTTGCTCTGCACAGGAAGAAAGAAAGAGCACTATAATAACGATTAAGATAGGAAGGATGCTTTTTTTCATGATGTAGCTTTGATTAATTATATCATTCATTAATATAACAGTTTATTAAAAGTTTGAATTTCAAATTGATTTACATGCCAAATTCATGTATTTTGCTTGTATCACCATGGAACCCGCATGTTACTCATGTTCTTGTTGTGGAGGCCACTGCATGCGGGTTTCATAAGAAATTTTTAACAAATTAACATTCGAGACGCAATGCTTTGCGCATCTACCAGCTTGTTGCAGTTGTCTCGCTGCTTACCCTTATGCAACTGGCTAACTTTTCACCTCTTCTCGTTTTCTTGTCTTCCTGTATTTCCTGCTATCCATTGAAATACGCCATGGCGTATTTCTACACAAATTCGTACAACATCAAACTCTTGTCAAACCCGCCTGTCGGCGGACAGGCAATCAAACTCCTGTCAAACATTATTCATTAGCCAACTCACTACTACATTCCTAGCCCTGTTCTTCCTTCTCCTTCAGTTTCTCCTTGATCTTGTTTTCCAGTTCTTCGGCCAGTTCGGGATTATCTCTGAGCAGTTGCTTGACTGCTTCTCTTCCCTGTCCGAGCTTAGTTTCTCCATAGCTGTACCATGAACCGCTCTTGCGGATCACTTTATGATCGACGCCCATGTCGATGATTTCTCCAACTTTGGAGATGCCTTCGCCATACATGATGTCAAATTCGGCTTTACGGAACGGGGGTGCAAGCTTGTTTTTCACTACCTTCACACGGGTGCGGTTTCCCTTTACCTCTTCTCCTTCTTTGATCTGCCCGATGCGCCGGATATCCACCCTTACCGAAGTGTAGAACTTAAGTGCATTCCCGCCGGTTGTGGTTTCGGGATTGCCGAACATGACCCCGATCTTCTCACGCAACTGGTTGATGAACATGCAACAGGTGTTGGTTTTGCTGATGTTGGCTGCCAGTTTACGGAGTGCCTGTGACATAAGCCTGGCCTGAAGGCCCATTTTGGAGTCGCCCATATCACCTTCCAGTTCTGCTTTGGGAGTCAGAGCAGCTACAGAATCAATCACTACGATGTCAACGGCACCGGATCGAATCAGATGATCCGCAATTTCAAGGGCCTGTTCTCCGTGATCGGGTTGGGAGATAAGCAGGTTTTCCACATCTACACCCAGTTTTTCTGCATAAAATCGGTCAAAGGCATGTTCTGCGTCTAACATGGCAGCTATGCCGCCCTTTTTCTGGGCTTCGGCAATTGCATGAATGGCCAGGGTTGTTTTGCCCGATGCTTCGGGTCCATACACCTCTACAACCCTGCCACGGGGGTAACCGCCTACGCCCAGGGCCATATCAAGGGCTATTGATCCCGATGAAATGGAAGGAACATCGACTACTGCCTTATCCCCCATCTTCATGATCGTACCTTTGCCATACCCTTTCTCGATCTTATCCAGGGTAAGCTCCAGGGCTTTCATCTTTTCCTGGTCAACCTGTGATTTTGTGTTTTTTTTATCTTTCTGTTTGGCTTCCTGCTGGTTTGCCTTTGTCTCTTGTTGTGTCGAATTGTTGTTCTGTTTTGTAGCCATACAAAATTTTTTTTGGTTAGGTAAAGTTAACAAGAATGCATCAAATAAATTGTTATAGGTTAATAATTTTATCAACAAAATACAGTTTATTTTTATTATTTTTGAATGGTTGCTTTTTTCCCGTGGGTAGTGGCCTATCGATTCCTTTACTTCGTCTCGGGAAAAAGAAAAGTTGATTAAAGCACCGAAAAAGTCAGCAAATTTTTTGAAAATACAAATTATACAATTATCTTTAACCCTCTGAATGTAAAATGAAATGCCATAAACATGGGTGAAGGAGACAGACTACACCAACAGCAGAATTCAGGTTCCCAATCTGATGGAAACAAGGAAAAGAACCTTATCCTTTACAACGATGAGGTGAATGATTTCAATTATGTCATTGAATCATTGATAGAGATATGCAATCATGATAATGTGCAGGCTGAGCAATGTACTTACCTGACGCATTATAATGGAAAATGCGAGGTTAAGAAGGGGCCTTATCAGGAACTTAAGGTGATGAAAGATGGATTGACAGACCGGGGTCTGCAGGCTGAGATTTATTAATTTTTTATCTGATGTCATTTATTGCCATTTTGTTGTTGATTCTTTTGGGAATTTTTCTTTTCCTTGTAGAATTTTTATTGGTTCCCGGTGTTACTGTGGCAGGTATCGCCGGCTTTATTTTGATTGTAGGCGGGGTTTATATGGGTTATGAGAGCCTGGGAACGCCCGAGGGACATTATATTCTGGCTGGCGCGGTATTTCTTTCGGTGGTGGTTATAGCCTATTCCCTTCGGGCGAAAACCTGGAAACGGCTGATGCTGGATTCCACCATCAGCGGGAAGGTTTCCAGGTATGAAGAGGAGAAAGTGAAGGTGGGGGATGAGGGTGTGACTGTTACCCGGCTTAATCCCATGGGAAAGGTTCTGATCAACGGAGAATATTTGGAAGCCAAATCTACCGGCCCTTATATTGAACAAAAGAAAAAGATAAGAGTTATAAGCATTAAGCACTTTAGTGTAGTGGTAAAATCAATAGAAGAATAAACATATAATTCATTAATTATGGAAGGAATCGGAATGTACATTGTAATTATTGTTGGGGCCATCATCGGTCTTTGGATCATCCTGTATTTTGTTCCAATAGGACTTTGGTTTTCGGCCCTTGTATCCGGAGTTAGAATATCGTTGCTTCAGCTCGTTTTGATGCGGTGGAGGAAAGTACCTCCTGCCGTGGTTGTCAATTCGATGATAGAAGGTAATAAGGCCGGTTTGACACTTTACCGGAACGACCTGGAGGCACACTACCTGGCGGGTGGTCATGTGCCGGATGTAACCCATGCGCTTGTTTCGGCAGAGAAGGCCAACATCGACCTGGATTTTAAGATGGCCACGGCCATTGATCTGGCCGGCAGGGATGTTTTCGAGGCGGTACAGATGTCGGTTAACCCCAAGGTTATCAACACACCTCCCGTGACTGCAGTTGCAAAAGACGGAATTCAATTGATTGCCAAGGCCCGGGTTACTGTACGGGCCAATATCAAACAGCTTGTTGGTGGTGCAGGCGAGGAAACCATCCTGGCCCGTGTTGGCGAGGGGATCGTATCTTCTATCGGTTCGGCCAGCTCCCATAAAGCTGTATTGGAAAACCCGGACTCCATTTCGCGTGTGGTTCTTGAGAAAGGACTGGATTCTGGAACCGCTTTCGAGATCCTTTCTATTGATATTGCGGATATGGATATTGGCAAGAACGTGGGTGCCGGCTTGCAGATCGATCAGGCCAATGCCGACAAGAACATTGCCCAGGCCAAGGCAGAGGAACGAAGAGCCATGGCTGTTGCCGAAGAACAGGAGATGAAGGCGAAAGCCCAGGAAGCCAGGGCTGCTGTGATACAGGCAGAGAAGGAAATACCCCAGGCCATTTCCGAAGCACTGCGAAACGGCAATATAGGCGTTATGGATTATTACCGGATGAAAAACATCCAGTCCGATACTGAGATGCGGGATGCCATCTCCAGGCCTGAGGAGGATGATTACAAGGATCCGGGTGATGTCGGAGAAGAAGAGGATTAACTGTAAAAACAAAGATGAACTTGCGTGAGGTTATCCTGTTGGTTTAATACCGGTAATGGGCTTGCATAAGAAGAATTTTGGAATTTCTTTGTGATTTGACTCCAATTTACTATTTTTGCCCAACATTTTTCCGGAGAGATGGGAGAGCGGCTTAATCCACCGGTTTGCTAAACCGGCGTGCCCTGAATAGGGTACCGGGGGTTCAAATCCCCCTCTCTCCGCGGGTTTGGGTAAGCCTTCCTCCGGGAAGGCTTTTTTTATGGTTTTAGGGTGATGTTTGTGTTTAAATTCTGAATATGCTGTTCAATGAAAAAATTAGCTTTTTGAAAGGTGCGTTTATTTGTTGATATTACGTTGTTTTAGGCAGTAATGGGTAGTATAAAGTAATGCCATTTTTTTACAGTACGGTTTGGAAAATAGAAAAACAATTTATTTATTTGCAAAACTCTTTTAAAGGGCATAATTGTTTTATTGCAGTCTGATTTACTGAGCAAAGGAAACGCAAATTAAACGAAGCCTGTTGAGAGAAAAGCGTTTTACGGGGTGCAGCCCCGCCGTTGGCGGGGCACTGACTTGGGAAGTCGGGAGAGTCGCAGGTACGAATCGGGAAGTGGCATTACTAAAGGACTTTGAAATAGCATATAAGATATATCGGGGTGTAGCCCCGCCGTTTGCGGGGCACTGATTTGGAAGTCGGGAGAGTCAAAAGCTCGAATCTGCTGGTGCCATTAGCAAAGAACTATGAAATAAACTAAAAAAGAAGATTTCTCTGGGTGTAGTCCCGCCTATTTGCGGGGCATCCCTTTGAGAGGTTAAAAGAAATTCGGGGTGTAGCCCCGCCGTTGGCGGGGCACTGACTTGGGAAGTCGGGAGAGTCGCAGGTACGAATCGGGAAGTGGCA